>NZ_RWIV01000001.1:380000-680000 GCF_003944835.1 Bacillus sp. HMF5848 | reverse complement strand
TAAGCCCACTCCTAATGCTATACCTGTTACCAAAAACACAAAATAAAATAAACTTGTAAAAAAGGTAGTAAACATGTACGCTATATTTCTTAATGTAGAAAAGCTCTGCTTTGTTTCTTCCACAACCGTGTTCATGGCGATGCCTCCCTTTTCTCTTATAAGATGAGAAAATTTTCCTATTGTATCTTACCATGACTTCCCATACCGGTACACAGATTTTTTACAAATTAAAGAAATATTTTGTATTATTTACAATTTGGTTGTAAGCATCCTCTACTTCTATACGTTTTATCTCTGCTAATATATTAACGGACTCATGAATCATCCATGGTTGAGTCGTCTTCCCTGAAAATGGACCTTCAAACGCCCACGGACCATCCGTTTCTAGCATGACTTGCATTAAAGGATACACCTTAGCTAACTGCTGAATTTCCGGCTCATATATAATATCCGGCGTGAAAGATATGTAGTAGCCATTTTTACTCATTCGTTCAATAGTTTTACTGTCACCTTTAAACCAATGAAAATGTGCTGACTGTAACGAGTATTTTTCAAGTAAATCACAAACAATCGGAGCATGCTCATACACAGCATGAAGAACAATCGGCTTGTCTAACTCTTTTGCAAGCTTTATAAATGCCTCTAATATTTCTACATATCGAGAAAGGTCGATTGTTTGTATTTGTGCTAAGTAATATGGCAGCCCAACCTCTCCAACAGCAACCATGTTTTTACTTCGAGTGCGTATCCATGTCATCATTGTTTCTAGCTCATTGTCTTTTAGTGGCTCCTGCTCTGGATGAAAACCATAGACCGGCTTTACCTTCGAGAATCTATGAGCTAAAGTCTCCGTCTTTAAACATGAAGCATAATCAAACGAAACGGAAACGGCTGCTTCTAAGTCACAATACTGTAAAAATTTAACAGCATCATGCTCCTCGTATTTATCAAGATGAACATGTGCATCAATAATCTTCATACTATCCCCTCACTCCACATCCCAAGTCTAAGATGGTCTAAAACCTGCGCAGGCTCTCTCGCTCGGAAAATCTATAATACTTCACTTCATATTCATTTAGTCTGTAAGTAAAGCAGCTATTCGTCTCTTCCACTCAAAAAATTCGTCAGTAAGTACAAGATTTTTTAATCTTGGGCGAGGGAACGGTATCTCAATGTCAGCCTTTATATGTGTAGGTTTATTCGATAATATTAAGATGCGGTCTGATAAAAATATGGCCTCTTCAATGCTATGCGTAACAAAAAGAACTGTTCGTCGGTGCTTTTCCCACATCGTTAATAACCACGCTTGCATATCTTGTCTTGTTAACTCATCAAGCGCCGAAAAAGGTTCATCTAGACACATGACTGATTGTGGACTAAGTGAGGCTCGGATGAAAGCAACACGTTGTTTCATACCCCCTGAAAGCTGGTGTGGATATACGTGTTCATAGCCTTCTAAGCCAGCTTTTCTCAACATATCAAGAGCCATTTCAATATCCTGAACACCATGCAGCTCTTGACCTAGAAGAACGTTATCTAGTACATTACGCCACGGCAGTAACGATGGTGTTTGTGGCATATAACTAATAACCCCTCTACGCCCTAGACTTGACGAACCTTCCACTTCAATACGCCCTTTATCCGGTACCATAATGCCACCAATCATATGAAAAATAGTACTTTTTCCACTGCCTGATGGTCCTAGCAGACTCACAAACTCCTCATTTTTAATTGAAAAGCTTAGATTATCTATAACCTGTATATTACCTAACTGTTTACTAACTTCATTTACAATAAGCTCACCCATTGTTTTGTTCCCCTTGCTTCTGCCAGCGAACTAGCCATTTTTCAAATACTACAATAATCGCAAAAAATAGCAAACTTAATAGCATAATAATAAAGATTGCCACAAATACGCGATCCGTACGAAAGGAAGATGAAGCAAGTGTCATATAGACGCCAATCCCTTGCTTGGCACCGAGCCACTCAGATATAACAGCTCCCATAACACTATACGTTGCCGATATTTTTAGGCCTGAGAAAATAGACGGAATAGAATGAGGTAATTCGAGTTTCCAAAACATTTGTAGCTTAGACGCCCCAGCCATAGCCATGTAATGCGACAACTCTTTTGGGGTTTGCCGTAGGCCATCTAGAGCGGCTACCGTTATAGGAAAAAAGCATACTAATGTTATGACGATCATCTTTGGTAATAGCCCAAAGCCAAACCAGATTACTAATAAAGGGGCAAGAACAATGATAGGCACATTTTGCGATAAAATTAGTAAAGGATATGTAACTTCTCGTAAGAAAGGTATCAAATGTAAGAAGAAAGCAACAACTAATCCAATAGTGGCTCCTAAAGTGAAACCAAGAACTGCAATGCTAGTCGTTGACAGCAAATCCGGTACAATATTATGAAACCCCCGAAATGCTTCTATAAAAATAACGGATGGAGCAGGTAGTAACCAAGCAGGCGTCTGTGAAAGCCTTACGGCTACTTCCCAAATCATAAACAAAAACACAAGAATGAGAAGCGGCCGCCAGCTTTTTACCCAAATATTAGTTTTTTTCTTCATCGCGATATTTCTTTGTTAAATCAGACATCGAAATTTCTGAAGGCTGATACAACAGCTTAATTTGCGAAATCACATTAGGACTACCCATCTCAACCATCCGTTCGTTCATATCAGCTACTATTTGAAGTAACTGATTCATCTCACCCTCCATTGTTGTCTCTAGAGGATGGACTTCATACTTCACGCCTGAATCATGAATAACTTTAATGGCTTCATCGACATAAGGGATAACATCTTCGCCATTTTTTGTCTTTGGTATGATTTGCACACTCATTAAAGCGTTTGTCATTATGATCCCCCTAGTTTGGTAAAAATTCGTTCGTAAATGCTTTTTCTGCTTCTAACGTGTTTTCAAGCAACCCATTATCATACATCCACTCTGCATAGTTGTTCCACACTTCTAGCTTTTGCTCTCCCCAACGAGGTGCATCATCCTGGTATTTATCTGCTAACCACTGCTGACTTGCTTTTACTAGGTCTACATCTAAATCAGGTACAGCTTCAGTTAAAATAGTGGCTGCGTCTTCTGGATTTTCAATCGCATATTCATACCCTTTGGCAACTGCGGCCATGAAAGCACGAACAGTATCAGGTTTATCAGCGATCATCGTTTCATTAGTAGCGATAACTGGTGTATAGTAATCCAGCTTATCCGTGTAGTCTGTTAAGTACACCATGTTTATTTCTTCACCACGTAGCTCTGCTTCTACACCAGTCCAGCCATAATATATCCAAGCAAAATCTATATCACGATTCACGGCCGTGAAAAAGTCTGTATCACCCATACTAACGAAATTAACCTTTTCCACATCAGCCTTCTCAATATTCATCATTGATGTAATTACTGATTTTTCAACAGGTGATCCCCAACCACCGTAAGTTTTGCCTTCAAAATCCTTTGGTGATGTAATGTTTTTTTCCACTGGTGAAGCAAATCCTGACGTATTATGTTGAATAACTGCCGCTATGGACACAAGCGGTACATCTTGTACTCTAGCTTGTGTAATACTTTCTTGATAACTTACACCAAACTGAGCTTTACCAGATGCCACTAATTGGTCAGCTCCTGTTTCACCTGGCATGACAATTTCAACATCTAAGCCTTGATTTGCAAAATAACCTTTTTGTTGCGCTACATATAAACCAGTGTGGTTTGTGTTTGGTGTCCAATCTAACACAACAGTAATCTTCTCATTGTCTTGTGATGAGTCTGATGTTCCAGCGTTACATGCTGTTAACACCAACAATACAACTATCATAATAAAAAGCCATTTTTTCATGTGAAATCTCTCCCCCTAATTTTGTGTAATTTTTGTTGAGATTACAGTCCAGCTCTAGTGACTAGTGACAAGACGACATAGTGCTCCTCCTTACTCTCACATTATGTCTTGCTTATGAGACAATGTCTTGTTTGCTTATTGCAAAAAAACTGGTCACTTTCGCGTTCTTAACAGAAAAGTAGGGTGACATGCATACGCAAAAAGCGCCCAGGTTAATAAACCTTGGGCGCATAGCTACTATTAATACCATTATAGTTTCGCATATGTTCCCTACGCTGGTATCAACCAGATCAGGTTCTAAGAGTCAGCATCTTACGGATGCAATCTCAACCGGCAACACCGGTCCCCCTACATTTTCTCGTTATGTAATTTCGTCTTTGATGTTATCAGCCCTATTAATGTTTGTCAATTGTAAAAGCTTAGTTACACAATAGGAAGAGTAACAGTTACCGTTGTCCCTATTCCTACTTTACTATCAAAGGTTATCGTACCATCATGCTGATCAATAATCCTGTTACTAACTGCAAGCCCAAGTCCTGTCCCTTTTTCTTTCGTAGAGTAAAATGGTTCACCAAGCTTTTCAAGTCTTTTCTCACTAATCCCCGCTCCATTATCAATTACCGCAATTTCCGCCTTATCAGGAGTATATTTAATATTCATAATGATATCGCCCCCATCAGGCATGGCTTCCATAGAGTTTTTAATGAGATTTATAAATACTTGCTTAAGCTGATTTGGATTGCAAATCACTTTTCTACCATCTTTTTGATCACCCGACAGCCTTAGTTGGATATTATGAAGATTCCCTTCAGCTTTCATGAGCATGTACACACTGTTAACAATCCCGATAACGCTATGCGGACTGTAATCTACTTTTTGCTCTTTTCCTAGCACAAGCATTTCACTTACAATAAGATTAATTCTATCTATTTCATTAATCATGATGTGTAGATGATTATCATTTAGCTCACGTGTTGTTTGCATTAATTGGACGAATCCTCGTAACGATGTGAGAGGATTGCGAATTTCATGTGCAACTGAAGCAGCAAGCTGACCTATTATCGATAATTTTTCAGAAGCAATCATGGCTTCTTCATGCTGCTTGATTTGCGTAATATCACGTGCCACACCAAACACACCTTTTAATTCCTGATGAACGATTATCGGAATGACAGTGCAACGAAGCAATACTCTATGACCGGCCCTATTGAGTATTGTTGCATCAAATTGTTGTGGCTCACCAGCAAGAACATATTTAAAAAATTTTTGCACTTCCTCAAGCTCTTCCTTAGCAATAATATTATGATACTTTGTTCCGATAATATCTGCATTTTCATAGCCAAGCAATCGCTGTCCTTCAGGGTTTATTGCGAGAATAGTCCCACTTGTATCTAATTCAAATACAGCATCAGGGTTATACATAAAGAGAGACTGATAATGCTGCTCGCTACTTAAAAGTTGCTCATCTTTCATCAATAACGTCCTTGTTTGCTGAAACACAAGTACATATAGAATAACCCCAGTAATAGCAATAAAAAACCACGCTTTAAATCGTTGCAGGTACTCATAAAGTTTTACATTATCCCCCGCTAATGTCGACGTTAAACTGTCTGATAGCACGACCCACAATGTGCCCAATACTATATAAATAAGTGCAATCTTTAAGGCTGCACGATTCGAAGTTCTATCCATAAAGTTCTCCTAGAGTCATTTTATGTTATTTAAAATTATTCCCTACTCATAAAAAATTAGACAACATCTAAAGAATTCAGTCTATTTACTAAACACTACATGATGTCATTGTGATGTTATTAACATATCTTATTTACCCCAGATAGTATAATAATATTACTATGATATAAGGGAGTTTTATTATGAAGCTACCACACTTACTTTCGAGTGCACATAAAGCAGTCCAACACAGTAATAGCGTTATCTTGTGATACAGCAGAGGCAAGTCATTCATCAATGACTTGCCTCTGCCTTCATACGATTTCATTATAGGGGTAACAGTTCTACTGTTTGTTTCTCTTTCAAATTTTCAATCATTTCAATCCACTCAGCAGGTTTTTCCGATAGCACGGAATAGTATGTGGTTAGGAATTTTACGATTAACTCAGCTGGAAGCTCCGTTTTGTTATCGGTAGGCATAAAGCAAAGGTCTAAACCTGATACTGCCTCTCCGTCATTATGCCAAGAAGGATGGACATATGAGAAATCTAAACGCTTGTATCCTAGGTGAGATAGTACTTCACGCCTCACGAATGGATCCATCGTTTTCACGCCACCAAACTCATGATCCTTTACACGATAAGGGTCATATATTTCAGCAAACATGCCCGAAAGCTCACCATTTGATAATGCCTGTAGATCTTCATTTCTCTTTTCTACAATAAATGGCCCGATTCCCATTCCATGTCGACCGATAATTGTAAAATCAGTCATCGCAATGCTCCAATCAGGATAGTATCGATATTCTGTTGTGCCGACTACTTGATTTTTATCAACTACTACAAACACACGAATGCTAGGGTCCTCTAGAGGCCCCTTCCATAGATCAAAGGCTAATACTTCTTCTGGTGGGAAAACCTCTTTCATTAAATCATGCATTTTTTTAAATAAAGGATCTTCAATTGACGTTACACGGATATATTTCATATCAAATGCTCCCTTAATTCCAATCAGGATATAAATCAATACGACGATCGCGCCATGTAGTAACCGATCCATGCACACGAACCTCATACAGTAGGTTTAAATCTAAATCAGCTGTCACAATCATATCATCATTTATTTCCCCTTCTGCTAAAATCCCACGAGGAGGGAAAGGGATGTCGTTTGGTGAAATGATGGCTGCTTGACCATAGTTCGCACGCATAAAGTCAACTGTTGGTAACGCTCCAACCGTACCAGTTAGAACTACATACACCTGATTCTCAACAGCACGCGCATGACTTGTATATCGAACACGATGGAAGCCATGTCGGTCATCAGTACAAGATGGACAGAAAATCACATCTGCCCCTTTCGCCTTTGCCATTCTAACGATTTCTGGGAACTCAATATCATAACAAGTTAAAAGGGCGATTTTCCCTTTAGATGTCTCAAAAATATCAAAACTTTCGCCTGGTGCCATGTTCCATTCCTGAACTTCCGTAGGCGTGATGTGCAGTTTTGCCTGCTCCCCTACTGTTCCATCAGGATAAAATAAATGAGCGACATTATATAGTTGTTCGTTTCTATGAACAACATGTGTGCCCCCAATAATATGCATATTGGATTCTTTAGCTAACCTTCTAAATAGTTCTATATATTGATCGGTAAAATTCGGTAAGTCCTGTATACTTAATGCTTTTCCATCATGATCTCCTATGGACATAAGCTGCGTAGTAAAAAACTCAGGAAATAACAAAAATTCTGTACCATACTCGCCTGATGTTTTAACATAATGCTCACATTGAGCGGCGAATTCGTCAAATGATGAAATACTATGCAAGTGATATTGCACTGCAGATACACGCATTTTCATCGCACATGCCCCCTTTCAATCACTAAAAATGATTATGAATGACTGACTTTAAAAGTGCAAGTATATGAAACCGAACATACTTCTAAACAAACATTTGAGTTGAAAAAATTTCTGCAAAAACTCATAAAATCCTACAAAAAACGACTTGATTCTTAATCCTACGTCACAATTTGATGAACGATATTACTTGCCTATACGTTACTATGTACTTGAAAATAGAAAGTAACCGCAAAAATAGGAGGAACGTATTTATGTTACGAATAGTAGTAATAGACGATAACCAATCCATTTCACATATGATTAATGAATATTTATCATCAACAAACGACACTATCGAAGTAGTTGGAACAGCTAGTAATGGCCGTGAAGGGCTGGAACTAGTGAAAAATACTAATCCTGATATTGTTTTACTAGACTTAATAATGCCTCATATGGACGGTCTAAGTGTACTAGAAACTTTACAAACTTTAAATAATCAACCTCCCATTATCGTCCTGTCGGCATTTGGACAAGACGATACTATCCAACGTGCAGCTAGTTTAGGCGCCGCGTATTTTCTCCTTAAACCATTTGATATGAAGTCTTTGCTATATGCTATTCATGAAGTAAGTACTAAAGCTTCCTTACCAGTGGCAGCTAGTTTAGAAGAAAAAGTAACACCACAAACAATTCATGAAGAAATCACATCTCTCTTGCATATGATTGGTATACCCGCTCATATTAAAGGATACCAATACATTCGTGAGGCTGTACTCCTCGTCTATCAGAACACAGACTACTTAGGTGCCGTAACTAAAAGATTATATCCAGACCTTGCGAAGCAATTCAAAACAACAGCTACCCGTGTTGAGCGTGCTATTCGCCATGCAATAGAAATTGCTTTCCAACGTGGAAACTATGATGCCATTGAATCGTACTTTGGTAATACTATATCTGTCATAAAAGCGAAACCAACAAATTCAGAATTCATAGCGCTAATCGCAGACAGATTGCGTTTACAGCATAGAGCCTCGTAAAAAAGCTAGCCCCCAAAATATTCTTCGGGGGCTTTTTTGTTATTTATCTAGCTTAAGCTTCGCAAGAGCATCTGCTAATGCAGTATTTATCGGCTCCTGTTTTTCTTGTTTATTCAAATACTTCTTAACCTCATGCTTAGACACGTTTTTGTTCTTGTTTTCTTTTCGTCTTTCATTAAAAGAAGATAGCTTTTCTCTATGACCACATTTACAAACAAAAATTTGTCCTTCACCTTCGCCTCGGAGCTCGAGCTTTTTATGACAGTTTGGACAGCGAGCATTCGTTACCTTAGCTATATTTTTGCGGTGCCCACATTCGCGGTCCTGACATACAAGCATCTTTCCTTTTTTCCCACTCACTTCAAGCATCAGATTTCCACAATCAGGGCACTTCGTACCTGTTATATTGTCATGCTTGAACTTTTGCGTACTATTTTTAATCTCAAAAACAGACGACTTAGCAAAGCCCTTCATATCTTGGATAAAACTAAGTTTATTCAGTTTACCTTTTGCGATCGCCTCTAGCTTTTGCTCCCACTCTGCTGTTAAAGCAGGTGATTTTAAATCCTCAGGGACAAGCTCCAGCAACTGCTTCCCTTTTGAAGTCAAGAAAATTTCCTTGCCTTTTTTCTCAATTGAAAAAGAATTAAAAAGCTTCTCTATAATGTCGGCTCTTGTAGCCACTGTCCCTAGGCCACCAGTCTCACCAATCGTTTTAATTAAATCCTTACTTTCACCTTGCATGAAAGCTGAAGGATTTTCCATTGCTGACAATAAAGTTGCTTCTGTAAAACGACTCGGAGGCTTCGTTTCACCACTTGTAGCTTGAAGAGACTCTACATCCAGAGAATCTCCTTCTTTTAGAACTGGTAAAAGTTGATCTCGATCTTCTGCTTGTTTTCCTGACAGTTCTTTCCAACCAAGGGTAAGGACACGTTTCCCTTTTGCCGTAAACAGTTCTGAACCTATTGTTGCATGCACCGTCGTTTGTTCGTATTCATACGGTGGATAAAATACAGCTAAGAACCGTTGCACAATAATATCGTAAAGCTTTCTCTCTTTATCTGTCATTTTCGCTAATAACGGTGCTTGTTCCGTTGGAATAATCGCATGGTGATCACTCACTTTACTATCGTCAACAACAGCCTTACTGATTGGAAGTTGTTTTCTTAAAAGCTGAGCAGCATATTTTTGATAAGGCTGAAACATACACGCCTCAATTCTTTCTTTTAGTGTCGGGACAATATCCGAGCTTAAATAACGTGAATCTGTTCGCGGATATGTAACAACTTTGTGATGCTCATACAGCTTTTGCAAAGTTGATAATGTCTCTTTCGCCGAAAAACCAAACATATTGTGCGCATCACGCTGTAATTCTGTTAAATCATATAACTGCGGTGCATAACTTTTCTTAATTGTTTTTTGAAGGGAGTTTATCTTTACACCTTTATTTCTTAGTCCCTCCATCAATTTATCGCGTTTATCCTTGTCAAAGGTTTTTGTATCATTAGATTGCTTATCTTGCCATGTTAATGTAAATTGTTTTGTTATGGCTTGAATCCCATAGTAAGGTTTCGGTTTAAAACTCTTAATATCCTGCTCTCGTTTCGCTATCATCGCTAACGTTGGTGTTTGAACACGCCCACAGGAAAGCTGCGCATTAAACTTAGTTGTTAAGGCGCGAGTGGCATTGATCCCTACATACCAGTCGGCCTCAGCTCGAGCTTGTGCCGCAGCATATAAATTTTCATAGTCTTTTCCATTACGTAGCTGAGCAAATCCTTGCTTAATAGCTTTATCGGTCACAGAAGAAATCCACAAACGTTTTATTGGTTTGTTTATCCGAGCCTTCTCTATGATCCATCTTGCGACAAGTTCTCCTTCACGACCAGCATCTGTCGCAATAACTATTTGCGTAACATCGTTACGATTCATTTGCGTTTTCACCGTAGCAAATTGTTTTCCGGTTTTTTTAATTACAACAAGCTTTAATTGTGAAGGAAGCATAGGTAGATCCTCAAGCTTCCACGATTTATATTTATCATCATATTGTTCTGGGTCAGCTAGCGTCACAAGGTGACCCAGTGCCCACGTTACAATGTAATTCGTTCCTTCAAAAAAACCATTGCCCTTTTTTGAACATTGAAGTACTTTCGCAATGTCACGACCTACAGACGGCTTTTCAGCTAATACTAAAGTTTTTCCCATTTCAAAATCCCTTTCACGATTCATTATGGTCTCTATCATACCATATCTATGAAGTCGCCCACTAACACGGTCACAAAAATTGATATTATTCTTCTAGTAACTTTTGAAATATAACCTCCGCCATATCCTCATTCACATTTTGTTTTAATCGCATTAACATTTGAATAATCCGCGATAACTTTAATTGAATAGTAGAGAAAATGACGACACCTATTTGTTTTTCCTTTATAAATCCACAATACGTGTGAAACCCCATCGTCGTACCGCCATGATGAATGATAGGATACGAACTCCACTTTTTTTGCTCCACCATCCAACCTAGTCCCATATTTACTTTTTTAGAGGATGTTTTACCATGAATATGATGTGTTAGATCTATCGCTTCTCTTAATGGTGTTTCTTTTAATCCCATTTGACATTCAAGGTACGTCAGCATATCATCTAATGAGCTTTTTAATATGCCTGCTCCCGGCATAGCAGGTATTTCAATCGGCCAAATTCTCTCGCCTTTTTTATTATAAGCTTTCACAAACCTATTCATTTCCTTTTCTGGTATAGTGACAAACGTGCTCTTCATACCGACAGGCTCAAGAATATACTCTCGAATAGCTGCCTCATATGGCATACCTACTATGTCAGCTAACACATTCCCAAGTAACCCCACTCCGACGTTGGAATAAGCCCACTTTTCTCCAATTTCCTTTTTCAATTCATGATTTAAGAAAAACTGATTAAAATCATCTGTTGAAAAATGTTTATACGGGTTATCCTTTTCATCTTTATTTTCTTTCATCCTCACTCGTAAGGTTTTCATATCTTCCCGAGGAAGACGCGAGCTATGCGTGGATAAATGCCTAAATGTTACACCTTCCCCATTAAATGACAACGCGTTTTTGTACGCTGGCTTATACGATATGATAGAATCATCGAGACTTACCATACCTTCTTGTACAAGTTGCGCTAGCAATAAACTCGTGAATGTCTTTGTCGTAGAGCCCATTTCAAATAAGCAGTCCTGAATCGAAATATCCCCCATGTCATCATGAGTTGAACCGTAAAAGAGACGGCCATCTTTCGTCACAACCCCCATACCGATACTTGGCTTTTTAGCCATATGGAAATCCCGTTCAACCAATTTCTTTGTGAGTAATTGTAGCTCATTCATGGGTATCAGCCACCTTTGCACTATAAACCTTTATCGCTTCTTGAATGTAAACCTCTATATCAGAGTCAATGTAAGGAAATTGAAATTTCATATCTTCCTCTATTGAGATATTTGCTAGTACCTCTTGTTCCTCAAGAGGCATTACTCGATTTAAACAAGTCACGAGCTGCTCAACCAACTTTTGCACTTCTCGACTATTAGTTGAAACTCCCTTTGCATACGAATCTTTAAAACTCTTTAATATTTTAATAAGCTGTCGCTCTATCTCCTTTTTTTCATCCTCTGTTTTATCTTCCATAAATAGCTGGTTAATCAGGTGTGTGTCTGATGTGTGCTTTGCTAATATTTCTTTTTGTGCCTGTTCATGCTGAACAGAATGTATGATTGATAGCAACAGATCACTATCAATATCTTCCTGCGTTATTTCTTCTACCCTCGTTATCGTATTAATGACATAATCAATTTCCGCTCTTTTTTGTAAAAGCAATTGTTTTTGCACTCGCAATGTGTTCTGCAGACTACTATCCATGTGCTCTGATAAAAACGTAGAAATGTCCTCTAAGCTAAAACCTAAATATTTCAACGTTAAGATTTTTTGTAGTTTATATAAATCTTTAGATTCATATCTACGATGCCCTTTTTCATTATATTGTGATGGCTTTAATAACCCTTTTCGATCATAAAATTGTAATGTACGCACAGTAACCCCTGTTAATGTAGCAAACTCTTTAATCGTGTATACTCGCTCGTCTCCCATACGATCGCCTCCCTTTATGTTAACCATACTCTATTACGTAACGTCATATGCAACAGGTTAGTTTTTTCACTTATGAAAAACTAATACCCTACTGGTTAAAAAGCGTGAACGTAGTCTGTACGTTGTCACTAGGCGCTCGTTCACGAAAAAAAAGCCTTCCTCATACTGAAGAAAGCGATTCTAAAGCTGCTAAAGTAAAGCTATATTTGGAGAGTATAAAGGTAGTTCAATGGTAAAGGTTGTCCCTTCACCCTGAACGCTTCGCACTGTTATAGTACCGTTCATATCTTTAATAATATTATATGTAATTGTTAGACCTACACCCGTTCCTTTGTCCTTGGTAGAATAATAAGGAGTCCCGATCTTGCGTAGCTGCTTATCATTCATACCTATGCCATTATCAATAATTTTAATATATATTTTCCCATGTTTCTTAAATGCATTTACATACAGACTTCCATTCGTCCCAATTGCTTCTACTCCATTTTTCATTATATTTAATAGTGCTTGTTTCAACTCACTATTCTTTCCTTGCGTGAATAAATTATCTTGGATATTAGAATATATAGCGATATTGTGTGTATTTGTAAACGACATCATTATGTCAACTACTGACTTTATTTCTGCAGATAAGGATATAAGTGTAGTTTGGTCTTTAGTCGGCTTAGCTAAAGACAGATAGTCATTAATGACAATTTCTGTACGGCTTAATTCTTCCAATGATATAGAAATATATTTTTTCTGATCATCATTTAAATTATCTTCCGTTTTAATAAGCTGCAAAAAACCCTTTATAGCGGTTAACGGATTGCGCACTTCATGAGCTACAGAAGCAGCTAGTTGACTCACAACATCTAGTTTTTCTGCGCTCCGAATATATTTTAAATACGATATTTGAGCATCTAAGTTTTCAATAATATAAATACTTATTATAAGAGTGAGATACGTAATTCCTGAAAATATTAAAGCGAACCCAACCTGTTCACTTTCTTTATTTACAAGTAAAAATACAACTCTTGAAATAGTAATAGCCAAATAAAAGCACGTAATATATATAAGTCTTACTCGTAAATCTAAATCTGCAATTTTGTTTCTCAAAAATGTTATGATAGCCAAAGCTATAGTATAATTAAATAGAGTTAGGTAAAAGCCCTCTCCCCCTACTATACTTCTATACAAAATCATAACTGTAATAATTAAAAAGGCCGGTTTAACTCCCCCATATAACAGCGCTATCATAATTGGTATGATTCTAAGATCATATAAATAGCCTTGAGTAAACGAGATTGGTATTATCATTGTTAAAAATAGAGACAACAGTAAAACCAGCATTAACTTCGACATTATTTTGGCTCTTGCAATTATAGGCTCTTTCACGAACAAATGATAAAATATGATAGGAAAAATAACGACTAAAATATGATAAGATATCATGCCGATTAATTGGCTCATGGTTTTTACCTCAACAAATTGGACTTTTTATCACCTTCGCTATTAATTGTAACAACTAGTCATAGTAAATTAAATGAATATTTTCGAAAAATTTATATGATTTTGTCAGTGATTAGAATAAAATTCTCTTACACTAAAAATGGCATCAAAATATTTACTTAGGCGCCTACCTTTAAATTTTCTTGCTTTAATTTTTCTTCAACAATCTCCACAAATAAGTCTACTAATTGCGGGTCGAATTGAGTTGCTTTATTCTTTTTTATTTCCAATATGGCAGAGTCTAGGTCATTCACTTTACGATACACCCTTTTAACCGTCATAGCCGAAAAAGCATCCGCCAACTGCAAAACTCTTCCTTCGATTGGCGTCATTTCCCCTTTAACACCATCAGGATAGCCTGCACCATCCCATCTTTCATGGTGATACTTAATAGCGTTTATCCCTTTGACTGAAATATTAAATTTCTGAATTAAGTGTACACCTGATTGTACGTGTTCTTTGACAATGCTATATTCACTTTCGCTAAGATTAGAGGACTTTCGTAATATTTCGTTTGATATAAAAAGCTTGCCTATATCATGTAACCAGGCACCTTTTAATATATTTACCTTATCCACTTCGTTTATATTTATTTTGTCTAGTATCCAGCTAGTATACTGGACAACATATTTCGAATGTATATAACTGTACATATCTTTTTCTGACAATACCTTTAAAAGTTGCTTTTCCTCCTCATTTAGTACATATTCTAAGTCCTGTGTATGCAAGGCTCTTAAATCATATAGTTTAGTATGCTTATGATAGTACATATTCATATCAGCTATATTTAATAGTTCTCTAATAGATTGTGCCTCACTACTTACTGAATGTGCCATGCCCATTGAGAGTGATATCTTTACAGGTTCTAATTCTGGATCACTGACTATATACAACTCACTTAATGCCAATGATATTCTTTTAAATAACGCATCCGCTTCGTCATCACTTAGTTCAGGAACAAAGGTTATAAACTCATCCCCACCTAATCTCGCAGCTAATCCACCACACGTACTTACTTCTTCCTCTATCTTTTCAGCAACTTGAATTAACACGTTATTACCCAAAAGGTGTCCATATGTATCGTTGAAAGATTTAAAGTAATCTAGGTCAAACACAAAAATAGTAACATTTTTTCCGTTACTTAACATATCGTCTCCTATTTTTACTACATAATCTAAATTATATAACTTTGTTAACGAATCTCTAATGCTTAATTCTTTATACATCTCCCTTGAATCATAAAGCCTTGCAACAAGAAACGATAACACTGAGTAAAGAGTGGCCGCTGAAATTATGCCGATTGTGTTACCTAAAATTTGTTCACTAGAATACGTGTCTGAGTAAGAATAAAAAATGCCTGAGAACAAAATTGAGAAGATAATTGGTGATAAAATATCCGGTAGTAAATACGTATACAGTAGAGGTAGGTAAAACGCAACAAAACTAAGGTCTATAAGATCAACATAAGATATAGATAAAGATACATAAAGGAAAATAATTGCTAATAATGCTAACATATATTTATATGCTAATCTCATCTTTCGAGTAATTGCTATTAGCAAGCATATTGAATGTAAAGTATTTATTGTTAAACTAACAGGCTGACCCGCTAACAATTTGTAAAAAACACCAGTTACAAATATAACCATAACGATATACAAGTAAGTTATAGATTTGTAGTATCTTGGCTTGATTGGAAAGTACTGTTTGACATTCATTGTATTTTCACATCCTTTAGCTAATACACTTTTGATGCTTGGACAAATCCGTACGCACGCCCAATTTAACAGTTCTTCATAACTAGTTACTAGTTATATTGTATCATATTTTCCAACAAATACGCCTGACAAACGTGTAATATTACCTACTAAACGCCAATTTTTGTCTATTAAAATGCACAGAAAAGCATTTGAGGTTACAGGTGGCTCCGTTGCCGGAGGCGAGACAACAATATCAAAAAAGCACCTTCCCCTTAAACAATAATAATGGGTTCTCATTCATGGTTCAAATTCGCAAATATCAGTGTTTTTCGTTTCCTAATAATATCCGTTAAATTACATCTGTGTTGAAAAAAACTTGTTAGTTTTTAAGGACTTTGTGAAGTGTTACACTTAAATTAACGAGTAGCTTATCTTTAAGAAGGAGATGTAGGATAGTTGACCCAATTAAACAAATAATAATTGCAATAGGTTTGTTAGCAGTTGGGGGCGTTAAGTTGACATCTTTAATACAAAACTTATCAAACTTTTCATGGGGCATAATTAGTTCAGTCGTATTCCTTTATTTCTTCATATTATCCTTTTATGTTATTAAGAAGAACAGGAATATAGGAGAGAAAGATGTGATTGTATGGTTACGGTTCAGTTCAGTGTTACTATTGTCCATGTCAGCGGGAGTTATGTCTGCGAGTAGCTTTTTTATTTACTATGGTTACAGAAGGATTTCTATAATATCTCTGATAATGTCCTTATTATTTTTGGTCTTATTTGTAATCTTGGGGATTGTTACTTCAATAGTTATAAAAAAGGATAAAAAGCGCATATATCGTTATAAACAATAGTCAATCTTTATCATAATGGCTATTACATTAACGGGTGCTTCGATACAACACCAATGGTTTGAAGTAATTCCAAATGGTATAATTAGATATAATATTCATGGAAGAGGTGATTATCAACATGAATACAGCTAAAGAACGATTACTTAAAATTATTGATGAATTTCCAGAGCAAGAAGTCGATAAAATCTTAGACTTTGCTGAATATTTAAAAGCGAAAAAAGAAAAACATTTATCTGAAGATTTAACAAAAGCGAGCGAAAGTAGCATTGATTTTTGGGATAATGATATAGATGATGAGGTCTGGAATGATGCATAAACAAGGTGATATTGTTTTAATTCCAGTTCCATTTAGTGACTTAACTAATAGAAAACAACGTCCTGTTCTAATTATTTCAAATGATGATTATAACCAATTGACTGAAGATATTCTTGTTGTTGCTATTACATCACAATTAAAAGACCTTGATTATTCAGTCGTGATCGAACAAAAAGATTTAGAACAAGGTACCCTTAAAGTTACATCAGCGGTGAGGGCAGACAAAGTTTACACACTCTCAAAAGCTATCATCAGAAAAAGGTTTGGAAAAGTGAACTCAGAAATATTAGATAGGGTTCGAACTAAAGTACAAGACTTAATAAAATAGAAAATAAACCTACATTAAATGGACTGTGAGAAGCAGTCCATTTTGAATTGTCAAATGGTATTATCAATAGATAAGCACTGTGAAAGCTTTCACTTAAAGTAACGGTTTCTTTAGTGGAACAAGCCGTTGTCATTGCCGTGTCGCTAAAGGGGAGAATCTTTGTTGAAGAACCACTTTTAATTTGTGTTCAACAATCTGACCCGATTGTTGAAAAAAGTTCTTCAGCAAGAAATTGATTGAAATTAAATAGAAATTAGTAAGAATCTTGATGAGGAGGGTTATAAATTGGGTAATATTGATAAAAGAAATCGATTAGATGAAGCACCATTTGGCTACAAGGTTACTAAAAACAATACTATTCTTATCGATTATAATGGAAGACAAGTAAAAGTATTAAAAGATAAAGACGCTGAAAAAATATTAGAGAAAATTAAAATAGCTGCTGATGAAAAAGAAGTTCAACTGATATTGGCAAAGATAACAGGAAATTTTAAAAGAGGAAATGAACGTAATGTGAACTCAAAGAATATGTGAAAATCATAAACAAGTTATTCAAAATAAAAGTAACGTTAGAATAGTATTATAATGTTTGCTCTTATTAAATTATCAATGTCAATTCTTGAAATGAGGTGAGTAGGTGGGGAAATTAGCAAATAAAGTTATTATTGCAATAATAGTTGCACTTATAATTTCTTTATCTTTGTCTTTATATCAATCTTATAAAGTTGCTAAAGAAATAGACCTCATATTTAAAGAAATAACAACCACACTTGTTTTAGATGTTGAAGATATAGGTGACACTTTAAACGATATGCTTCAATATGAAGACTTACTAACAAATGAAAAGATTGATGTGGATATATTAGTTCAAATATATCGAGACCTTGAGTCCATTCAATTAACAAGTGGGTATTTACTGAATAATTCAAGACTAACAAAGGAAGATCGACTTGTAATAGACTCTATAAATAGAACCTCATGGAATTTAAGGTCTTTCTTAGCACAAGCAAGCTTAGAAGAAACACCCTTTGAACTCGACAGTTGTGATGGAGTTAAAATAAATTCGAAAGAGGATATTAAACTAGAACTTGTTCAATACTATGAAGTTTTTAATACTGCTAGAGGTGATGGGAAATTTAATGGTTCTAATGATTTCGATGAATGGTTTAATTATATAGTAGAAAATTGAGATACAGAAAATTTCTCGATTTGCCATGTCAGGATAGTTGAGGGATAGTAGGTTGTGAAAAACAATGTACTTAAACAATCGGGTGCTAAAATTGAAATACAGTTGGCATTGATCCGAGCAGGATTGGTTCCTATTTTTATAGAAGTGTAGGAGCAGAAAGTTGAACAAGAAAATACTGTAGCTACTCTTCAATCGGAGAGTAGTTTTTTTTTCGCAAAATAATTACTCCTAACTGGATATTTATTTATGAAATTAGTTTTCTTTACGGTATTTATTGGCACTTTACTTTGCGTTTAATATTTATCTATTACTATTTTTAATATTGCTGTAAACTTTTTTAGGGAAAAGAACTCTTTATTAATGAAGGGCGTTAGAAAGGGGGAGCTATGGATTCTCAGCTACTGTTGCAAATTTATAATGAACAAGCAAAAATGATTTATTTTTATTTAAAAAAGAATGGTTGTAGCCATGAAGATGCAGAAGATATTGTTCAAGAAAGTTATATGAGATATATCGCTTATAGTAGTGGTGTTCCTTCAGATAAAGCTCTATCATATATTTTCACCATTGCAATGAATGAATTTAAAAAACTTTTAAAGAAAAAAGGGAAAGAACAAGCCATTTCAATTGATGATCATCGCTTCTGGAATAACTTTACGAATGACCAAGATACTGAATCTAGCATCTTACATATCGAAATGAATCATGAGATTGCCATTACTTTAGAACATATTCAAGAAATTTATAAACAGCTTCTTGTATTAAAATATGAATTTGATCTTAGCTATAAGGAAATCTCATTATTACTTGGAATGAAAGAAGAAACGATTAGAACGTATTTATTTCGGGCAAGAAAAGAATTTCAAAAGAAGTGGAGGCATCTACATGAATGAATACTCAGAAGATATTTTTGATGAGAAAAAGATAAAAAAGGCTTTAAAGAAAGGGAAAAGAAAGTCGTTCATAACAATTGTTCTCGTTTCTATCATCGTTTTCGTTATTCTAAACATAGCGAATGTTACTATTTCAATTTTTTTAAGCCAAAAGGCATTTAAGCAGTGGGATGCGTATGTACGACTTAGCACGCCGAATGGTTATATCAGTGAAACAGTGGATTCAAGAGGTATTTTAGGGGGAATGAGCTATTATAAAATTTCAAAGGACATGAAAATTAAATCAATAGTTATTGAACAAAAGCAATATCAATTTGGGTTGAATCCATCTGTATTGATATCGAGAGGTTCAGGTGGCAGCATCGGAGTCACAGGAGACGATTGGCAATTTTCCTATAAAGAAAACGGGTGGAGAGAAATGCTGTTTTTTCATCCAGAGGTTGATTATAAAAAATATAAAAATGATGTAGAACTGATTGAAAGTATGGAAGGGAATAAAATATATGAGGTAGCTCTTTCCTTCGATAAGCCTTACAAGCAAAGTGAACTTCCTTTTAGACAGCTTCCTCAAATGACATGGTTTTGGCTAAACACATATAGCAATATCCAATTAAACACGTTTCAACAAGAGGCAAAGGAATACGATTGGTCTGCAACGTTTATTAGAGAGAATGAAGCATTAGGTTTTTCTATAAGAAACTCTTATACGTCATCAGCAGATATGGCATATGAATATGATAAGTTCCTAAATTTACTGAAAACGAGTACCTTCAGCGAACACAATCAAGCCTATAACACTATGAAAGGTATTAGCATAGATGATGTAGAAATATTAGGTGTAGTTGTTTATGGGACGAAGGAGGAAATCGTAGAAATCATGACAAATCCAATTATTAAAGCTTCTTCAATCGGAGGGGTCATTGATAATTACTAATGAATACATTAGTGGTTTAGTATATGGCATTACCATAAAAATGGTAAAAACTCTCCTTATTATTGTAAAGGGTGGCTATAGTAGAACAGGCTATCGCTTCTTCAACTATTGGAGCAATATAGAAAGATATTGATTGATCGAAATATTTAGTAGGAGGTTATAAATTGAAACAGGTAACTTATTTGATTAGTGCAATTATATTGGGCTTATCTTTAGTAATTTCTGCTTATATTTTTAGTACTGCTTTTTCGAAAACTTCGAATGGAGTTAATAATATTCAGACCACAACAAATTGCATACCTGAATTGATGACTAAAACACAACTATCCGAATATCTTCAGATAAGTGAGGAGTCAATATCGAATATAATAGTAATAGATGACGCTGAAAAGGCGAACAGAAGTTCCTTTGAAACTTATCGATACATTCCATACTTAAAAATAGATGGACAGGTTAGGTTTTTAAAACCAGAGATAGATAAATGGTTATATTACAAGAATAGCCACCAATAGTTCATTAACGGGTAGCTTTAATTAAATAAGAGGTTATAATAAATTGAAAAAAATCCATTCTCAAATATATGAGGCATATGGAATTGAAGGAAGGGTTACAGGAGGAGAATAATCATTTTCCTTTTGTTAAATGGGTGTCTAGATAGGGTACTAATTACACTTAATAAAATCAATAAACATTGATATACCCAAAAAATAGCATGCTAAATCAACTGCGATTTAACATGCTATTTGTATTGTTTACATTTTGCACTCCAAAAGAGAACTCGTTAGAAACTATAAGAGGATGGTACTTTTATATAGATTGTTTTGTATTATAATTACATTAGTTATTCCGTTCAGTCATCTGCTTCCATACAGAACCAACCGCTTCTTCACCAGCTTCAATGCGCTTTAAAGCCAATTTGATTTGCATCGCAACCTCAAATTCACTATCATATTGTGCCTCGCGAAGGGCATCAAGGGCCGTTTCGTCCCCTACCTCATATAAGAACATGGCAGCACGCCAACGAACAAGCTTATTTTTATCCTTTAATGCTCTTATCATCGTTGGAATGGCAGCCGGATCGCCAAGGTCTGATAAACAATCTCCCGCTGTACGGCGAACGGTTACTGAAGAATCATGTAAAACAGCTTCACATAATAACGGCAGAACTTCTTTCGATTCAACCATTCCCAAGTACACAACAGCTAGGCGACGGATTGCAGCCTTTTCATCCTTAAGTGCTTTCATTAACACAGGTATATCCTTTTCTTCTGGATCCATTTTTTCTAACGCAGCAAAACGGGCGCGCCAATCAGGATTATCAAGCATGTCGGACGTGACAACAATTTTTTCACGCTCAACAATCTTTTCGGGTGATTGTGCTCGCTCGACAAGGTCGTTTAAACGCTCATCTGTATATGCTGCCTCTAACTCCTCAACAACCTGTGCCCCAATGTCATCAAGTTCACCGTATCGAACGCCTTGCTCTACCCATTTACGCATCATTACAATATTGTCTCCAGGTAGCTCAGCTTCTTTTAAAGCTTTCTGGAATGATGACGGTAGACCGAAACGTTTTTCTGTCTCTCCATCTGTTACTTTCACCTGAATTGGAATTCTTTTAAAAAAGTGAACAAATACCTGTACTTCACCAAAGCTTTCATGGTTAGACGTAATTTGTTTATTTGCTTCACTGACGTCTTCTCCGAAAATAGCGCGCACTTGCGGTAAAATAACTGCCCAATCCACTCTCGCATTCCGCTCAAGCGCTAAGAAATCAGCCACGTGATACACACCTTTTACTCCTTCTACCTCAAACATCTTATTAATAATCGTCGGAGCCTCTGCAGCATTTTCTTTCGTATAGTTATTTCGCGCACCGCCAGGCAGCTCCTGATCCAGATTTATTTTCATCGTGTTAGGACTCGGAGTAGGTTCAATTGATTTAATATTCATCTACGACATCCCTTCTATTTTCACTATGTACGTATAGTTTAACATGACGTTACGCTTGAGATGTAATGGGATGCTTAAAGGCCTTTGGGAATGGAACCTTCGACCGAATAAACATGTTATCTATAAAAGGGCTTGGTGAAAAGGATTCGGACACGGTATCTATTGTAAAGTAAAAGATAACCTTTTCAATATGTGCATTACCTATTTTCTTTACCACTGAGAGTAGATCAACCTCTTCCTTGCTAATGACATCATACACATGTAATTCTTTGTCTTTTTGCTCACATATCACATACGCATTTTCAGTGGCAACATAATAGGTGTGTTCACGAAATCCATTCAAATAATAAAACATCGCGATTCCTTCTGCTCCTTCTGTTGCAAATACTCGGGACACGGGGATCCGATGTTTCAACGTTTCGAAAAAATCACGTTGATTAAAATCTTGGGTGGCGATGGACTCAGCAAATCCCTCAATATCTAGCGCCCATTGTGATTCATCTATTTTTTCAAACCCGAATTTAGGGTAATAATCTAATACTGTTTCATTCGCAAACAAATACATCACATCTACATCAGCGTAATCTGTGAAGATTTTTTCAAAAATCTTTGCAGATAATCCTTGTCCACGATAATCAGGGTGAATCATGACAGTTCCTAATTGGACGGCGCTGTATGAAGAACCTCCGATCTGCAGATTCAACTTATTGACAGAAACATTGGCAATAACCATACCACTATCAACGAACGAATATGGTTCATATTTTTCCGTCCAAAATCCTGCTTTATACCAATCTTCAAACTGAATCCCAAACGTTTGTAGTGCTAGTTCATTGAAACTAGCACGTAACACGTCATTATCTTTATATCCTTTAACAAATTCCATTTACCCGGTCTCCTCTCGAAATTGACTTTGATATAGATCGTGATAAAAGCCCTTTTCTGTAAGAAGTTTTTCATGGGAGCCAGACTCTATTATTCTTCCTTCCTTTAATACAAAAATCACATCAGCATGACGAACTGTATTTAGTCGGTGGGCAATCACAAAGCTCGTACGACCTTTCATTAGTGTTTGTAACGCGTCCTGAATTTTTAATTCTGTGATCGTATCAATATTACTCGTTGCCTCATCAAGCACAAGAATGGAAGGATCCGTCAAAATCGCTCTTGCAATCGAAAGCAATTGCCTTTGCCCCTGACTAATACCACCCCCATCTGCTGTGAGGACAGTATCATAGCCATCCTTTAGCCTTTTAATGAACCCTGATGCATTTGCTTTTTCTGCCGCTTGCTCCACTTCCTCGTTTGTTGCGTCTAAACGGCCATATCGGATGTTCTCTCGGATCGTTCCCTCAAACAAATATGGATCCTGTAACACAAACCCCATGTGACGCCGAAGGTTTGAACGGCTTAGTGATTGAATGTCGTGACCATCGATTATAATGCGTCCACTATCTACATCATAAAATCTTGTTAATAAGTTCAATACCGTTGTTTTGCCCGCTCCTGTTGGTCCTACCAATGCAACACTTTGACCAGGCTGCACGGTAAGGTTAATGTCCGTAACAGTATCCTCTCCTTGCTCATAAGAAAACGACACGTCATCGAATTGAACACGTCCCTCGACATTAGCTAATTCAACACCTCTGTCCGTCTCTGGCTGTTTATCTAAAATATTAAACACCCGCTCCGCCCCCGCTACCGCGGATAAAAGGGTGTTGAACTGATTGGCTAAATCATTAAGAGGTCTCGTAAATTGACGTGCATACTCAATAAAAATAACAATAGTTCCTATTGTTACGTGTCCACGAATAGCAAGAACACCACCAATACCAGCAAGTAGAGCATAGCTACCATTGTTCAAAACGTTCATGAGTTTTGGTATAAAACCTGAATATGTTTGTGCCCAAAAAGCTGCCTCACGCAACGTTTCATTTTTTTCACGAAGCTCAACTCTCACTCGCTGCTCTTGCGAAAACACTTTAACTATACGTTGACCAGATATTGTTTCTTCAATATACCCATTCATATCGCCAAGTGCACGTTGCTGTGCTTTAAACATAGGTCCAGTTCTATTTGTAATCCATTTCAGGCCAATAAACATAGTTGGAACAATAAGCAATGTTATCAAGGTTAAAAGAGGACTGAGCCAAAGCATGACACTGACAGTGCCTATTAACGTTAAAACACTAGAAAAGATTTGAATAACAGAGCTATTCAACGTTTGGCTGACATTTTCGATATCATTCGTCATGCGACTCATAAGCTCTCCATGCTGCCGCTTATCAAAAAATGGCAAAGGTAGCTTTTGCATATGTTCAAAAAGTTCAGTTCTCATACGATAGACGGTTTGTTGCGCTATAGTAATCATCCATATATTTTGAAAATACATCGATACAGAGTATCCTAAATAGACAGCGACTAATCCCCATAAAAAAATAGCAAGACCGCTTACATTGCGTTCCACAATAAAAGCATCAATGGCTCGCCCTACTAGAAAGGGACCAAGTAATCCTAACACTGAACTAACAAGTACAAGAAACAGAACGGCTATCAATAATAACCTTTTAGTGGATAGGTATTGCCAGACTCGCCAAATTGTCCCTGACCAGCTACTGACAGCTTGTTTCTTCTTATCAACTTTAGTCGTGGGAAGCGGTCGCTTATAACGAAATGGTTCAGTTATTTGCTTGAGCATATCCAGCGAGCGCCTCCTCTCCAAGCTGTGATGTATAAATACGTTTATAAAGTGATGATTCATTTATAAGGTCGTTATGGTGGCCCTGCGTAACAATCTGACCCTCGTCAAGCAGCATTACATAATCAGCATTCATAGCTGTACTAATTTTTTGTGTAATAATGAGAGTAGTACAATCATAATGTTTTAAAGCTTTTAGCAACCTTTTTTCCGTTTGTAAATCTAACGCACTCGTACAATCATCCAACAAAAGAATTTTCGGATTACGTACAAGAGCACGAGCAATAGATAACCTTTGCTTTTGCCCACCTGATAGGTTCACACCCCTTTGACCAACGATGGTATCATATTGGTTTGGCAGGTTTTGAATCGTGTCATGAATTTGAGCATGCATTGCTGCTGTCATAATTTCTTCAAGATTGGCGTCATTTTTACCCCACAGCAAATTCTCACGTATCGTTCCTGAGAACAACAAAGGCTCCTGCGGTACATAGCCAATTTGTTCACGGACTTGCTTAAAAGTCATGTCGCGAACGTCTTTGTCATCAAGAAGCACCTGTCCTTTTGTTGCATCGTACAGTCTAGGTATTAATTGGAATAATGACGTTTTACCTGAACCTGTTGCGCCTATTATGGCGACCGTTTGCCCAGGTTCAATGACAAACGAAATGTTTTGTAGCGCTGACGTAGCGGTATTAGGATAGGAGAACGAGACATGTTGAAATTGTATTTTTCCTTCTAGTCTCACTTTGCGAGCATCAATATTTTCTTCCATGTTCACATCTGCTACTAGTACATCAGATGTACGGTCAATAGACGCGCGAGCACGCGCAAACACCATAATGATCCAAGTAAAAATACCTAGTACCGCCGTTAACCTTGTACCGTAGTTCACAATGGCAACTACTTCCCCAACCTGCACGTTGCCCGCTTCCACAAAGCGACTTCCAAATAAAAGTACGACAATAATGCCTGCATTCATTCCAAATAGTAAGATTGGCATGACAATTTCCATGAACCTTAATGCGGAAGCAGTCTGATCTTTCAATGACCCTGCTACATCATCAAATCGCTTTGCTTCATAGCGACCACGATCAAAAGCTTTAATTAATCGCATAGACGCTAGCACTTCTCTTACTTTACTGTTTACAGCATCTACTTTTTCCTGCACGACTTGAAACTTGTGCCACGCTTTATTCATCATCCACACTAAAAAGGCAAACATAAATGGGACAAGAATAACAAGGATGAGAGCAAGCTGCACATTGATAAAAAGGGCTGCAATAATACTTCCCATCATCAAGAGTGGTGCACGCAGCATTATTCGTAAACTCATAAAGAGCGTAGCTTGCATTTGTGACACATCGTTAGTCATTCTTGTAATAAGCGATGATGTAGGAAATTGGTTAAAATTCGCGAACGTGAACGATTGAATTTTTTCATACAGTGCATTTCGCAAATCAAACCCAAAACTTTGACTCACATGCGATGCATAAAATGAATTAATTATTCCGGCCGCAAAGGCTATCAGCGACATACCAAATAGCAAACTGCCCCACTTTAATACAACCGCAAGATCATTTTGTAAAATACCATCGTCAACAATCTTCGCCATGATGATAGGCTGAAATAATTCAACAGTCAGCTCCGTAAGCATGAGGGCAAGTGCGATGCCAATAGCAATTTTGTACGGCTTTAAAAATGAAAATACCTTTTTCAACTGACCCGCCCCTTCATTATTTATCTTTATTTTTCTATCATACCTCTATTTGTCGTTATATTTAAACAATTTTGTATTGCTTATATTTCTCGATGAATGGTATGGGGGAAGTTGTAACGACATACGAAAACACACCTTGAGTTGTGTGTAAGTAGAGAAACCCTTTCGGAGTGCTTGAGAAAGGCTTATAGGTCATATCACGAACATCTTTTATGTTGAACTGTCTTAAACTATCGGTAATTTTATCAGGGTATAAATGTAAATAATGCTCCGTTTCAATATGGAGCTGACGATTGTCCTCAATTTTTCTTATAACCTTAACATACTCTTGGACACAAAGTGGATTCACAAGCAAGTTCCCTTCCATTTATAATTATTCTTATTGTAGCATCGTTTAGACTGCTATATACAATAAGACGCTGTGCTATTATGAAGATTAGAAGAGAAAAAAATTCAGGTCATAGCTGAAAAATAAAAAAAGGATGGGGATAAATCCATGAATACTTGGATTAAACGTATACTGCTCACTATCGTTGGGGTAATAGGAGTAACTATAATACTGTTTTTCATATGGACTCAATTCACGTATAAACCTAGCTCAGAAGTGTTTTCATATATAGTAGGTGAAGAGAATGGTGATTTAACATTTGGAGACGCAAAAGCTGATGTTGGATTCATATTTTATCAAGGTGGTAAAGTCGAAAAAGAAGCATATGCGTACTTAGGAAGTGCGTTGGCTGAAAAAGGTTATTTTGTTGTGATTCCACAGTTGCCCTTTGACCTCGCTATTCTTGGCTCAAATAAAGCAGAAGAACTTATAAATACGTATACTGATGTTAAAAACTGGTACATAGGGGGACATTCATTAGGAGGTGTCGCTGCATCATCTTTTGCCATGAAAAATCCTCGAGACATTGAAGGGATTGTGTTTTTAGCTTCGTATCCTATATCGGATATGTCTGATAGTGATCTCCGGACACTTTCTATATTTGGTGAAATAGATGCCGTTGCTCCATTGGATGATATGTTAAGTAAAAACAATTTGTTACCTGTTGAAAATAATGTCGTTCATATTATCGAAGCTGGAAATCACTCTAACTTTGGTATGTACGGATTACAAAAAGGCGATAATCCAACAGACTTAAGTGCTCGCGAGCAGTTAGATGTAGTCACTACACTCATTGACACGTGGATTAAGCAAGCTAAATAATAAAAATCATAAGACGTGTGATGTTGTTCAATCACGCGTCTTATGTTTTCCTTTAAGTTTTATCATCTAAATTATCTTTTCCATGCAAATCATCATTCGCCCGTCATGTTCATTTTCTCGACCGTAATTCTTGAAAAGCAGGGAATTTCTTGATATATGAGTTCGATTTCTTGAAAAGTGATTCGAAATTCTTGATAAACGGACCATAATTCTTGAAAAGCGTCCCGTAATTCTTGAAAAGTGATTCGAAATTCTTGATAAACGGACCATAATTCTTGATAAACGGACCATAATTCTTGATAAACGGACCATAATTCTTGAAAAGTGTCCCGTAATTCTTGATAAACGAACCGTAATTCTTGAAAAGCGTCCCGTAATTCTTGATAACTGGACCATAATTACTGAAAAGTGTCCCGAAATTCTTGATTACCGGACCGTAATCCTTGAAAAGCGTCCTTAAATTCTTGGTAAGAAGGTCGAATACTATATAAATTAACCTTTCGGCTTTTTCCGCACATAAAAAAACTGCTACCGAAGTAACAGTTTCATAGAGTAGCTATGCAAAATTCCGGTACATCCTAACCAAGAAAAGTGAGGCAATACCACTTAAAACAATAAACACACCAACAAAAGCAATAAATTGATAAAGCTCGAGCGTAACCCCTGCCATGCTCTGTGCCACTGTTTGCCCAATAACGATTATACCGATTAAAGAGCAAAGCGTGATCATACATGATGCAATCCAATATCCGAATTGTTTTCTTTTTAAAATTAAGTAGCCTCCAATAATAGAAGCTGGTGCAAGAAGCCCCAAATCTAGCGCATAAGTCACTTCTGTAGTGTATATAGACACACCTGCTGGTATCGTATTATTCACTAATGAACCTATCACATCAATAAACCATACAAATAAACTTGCAGCAGCGATTATTAAGAAAATACCTACGCCTCGATGAGGAAAATTGCTCGTTATATTCGCCGTTA
Source organism: Bacillus sp. HMF5848 (assembly GCF_003944835.1). Lineage (GTDB taxonomy): Bacteria > Bacillota > Bacilli > Bacillales > HMF5848 > HMF5848. The sequence goes on along the minus strand of NZ_RWIV01000001.1, from coordinate 651,190 downwards.
ACTGCTTAAAATCAAGTGATACAGTTGATACGATAAGTGCATAGAAGCTCGTTGAAAACAATGCAACATACACGACGAACATGTTGTTATATACCACACCAAAAACAAGTGAAATTGCATAATATAATATACAAAACAATACACTCGTCAAGAATAACTGTATTTTTGCTGAAGGTTTACGACTATATCGATAAATTGTAAATAGTAAAACCGGCACAGTAACGACCAACATAACTGCATCCGTTCCACGAAATATCGGACCTTTAAATAGAAGATCATATGCGTATATTCCCGTACCGTATAACATTACTTCTTCACCACGCACGGTGGTAAAGGAGAACGGGCCATTTCCACCATTTGAGAACAATCCTACCGCAGCTATAACGATAGTTAATGCAGCAACAGCCAATGATAATACAACTATCAGTTTTGAAGGCTTCATCATCATTTCTCTCCTATTCTAGTTAAATACAACATCTTCTACATTGAGTTTATACCATGTGTACGGCCCCTCATCCAGCATCCACGTAATTTCAACATTCGTTGGGATTTTAATTCCATCGAATAGTTTAGATTCCTTCAAATCAGCTACACACTCCACTAACTCATCACTGTCATTATCTTTATAGCGCCAAGCAGATCCTTTTACAAGTTCTCCATCCTCATTAAAAAAATAAGTCGCAGAGCCTGTTACACCGTTATAAGTCATCGTCGCTTTAGCTGATTTATCATCAATTGCTTCCCACTCAATGTAGTCGCTTAAAGCGGCTGATGGGTACCATGGTAACTCCAATAAAAATCTTTGCATCGTAGATTGATTCACGTTACTGTTGTTCCTCACATTGACAACAGGAAACAAAGAACCTAATTTTATTAACATTTTCCCCTGGCCATCTTTTAAAATATCTCTTCCTTCTATAGGCAGACCTGACATCGACACATTTACATGCCATAAAAATGCTGGTTTTGTAACAGTTATATACTGCTTCACATCAGCGTTTGACCAATTTTCTTGCTCTGGTTTAAGTCTCATTTGTGCACGTTGCTCTAAGTACATCTGACTAATCTTTTCTTTCCCGACAATTCCTGTCGTACGTATCCATTTTTGAACAGGTTTTGGTAGATCAACCAACATACTTTCTGTCACTATGGTATTGTCCATCTTGTTTTCAGCTAGAATGGCCGCTCGCTCTTGTTCAACTAATTTATTCATGTTACAAGAACCGTAAGCTAATACGACACCTACTAGTACAATTATATTAGCAATCGTACCAAACTTCGCATCCTGCCAAGACAGGATGATTAACAACTGTGATAATACAATAGCAGCCGCTCCTATCATCCACCATGAGTCATTTTTAATTAAAAAGAAAACAGCTGTAAACAAAAACAAAATAGTCGTGATCAACCATATGATACCAATCGGCTTTGAAATATGTTGTGTGAGTTGGCTAACATCAGCCAATTCATATGCTTTCACAAACCCTAATAAATGAATAAGTCCATGAATGATCAATATAATTAAAAATATAATGTTCATGTGAGTACCTCCATATTTATTATCAACTAAGCTGTGAGACAGCTCTATGTAGCTTCTCAAGTCCGGTAAACAATCCGTCAATTTCGCTCTCTGTAAAATTAGCAAATAACTCGTTAAAAAACTTTACATCATTGTGTTGTCTTCCCTCCCAAAATTGCTCCGTTTGTATTGTTAATGATACTCTTGTGATGCGCTTATCATGTTTGTCTTTTTCCATGCGAACCCAGCCGCCCTTCTCTAATTTAAGAGCTAACTGCTTTACATTTTGATGTGAGCTTCCCATAACAGAAGCCAATTGTGAGATAGTAGCAGATTCGGAAAAAAATTTCCCGAGCACCGCCATAAGAAACCACTGCTTGGCTGTAAGCCCATATTTTGCAAAATCTTGATCTATCAAAGCTTGGAGTTTGTTTGCTAATAAGAATACACTTCCAAAAATAGAGGCTTCTTTTTCTAATAAATTTTGATCCATCCCGTTTTCCTCCGCGAGAAATTAGGTAATATATTACCTTTCATGTGTGACTATACGCTTATTACCAAATTTTTTCAATATATATTGTGAAACTTTACACAAATGACATAAATTCTATAAAATAACAATTGTAAAGCGATTACATGTTGGAGTTTTTCAAAAAAATTACACATTTTCGATAAAATATACGATTATCAAATTTTAAGCACTATTCAAGGCTTGTCCCTATTTCGGCGATCCCGGGATCATCATCTATTCGGGCGGTGCTACCCTCTATTCGCGCGATGGCTCCCTCTTTTCGCGCGATGACTCTCTCTTTTCGCGCGGTGCTACACTCTTTTCGCGCGATAACTCCCTCTTTTCGCGCGGTGCTACACTCTTTTCGCGCGATACTACTCTCTATTCGCGCGATGCTACCCTCTTTTCGCGCAGGATTCTCCCCTCCCCGCGTGCTGACTCTACCGATTTCCGCGAGAGACTTGCATGTCCAAACGAAAAAAAGCACCCAGTTGGGTGCTCTTAATCTTCGTCCTTCACATCAATATCTTCAGGAATTGGCTCAGCTTGTAGCTCTTCTACAAGCTTTTTATACTTTTCTAGTTGCTCAAGATGCGTTTTAAATTGGTCCTTAATTATTAAATGCTGTTCACCATCAAAAACAGTTCGTATCTTATTTTGCAATATTAACGATTGTACATATGATTCTGATACAGAGAGGTATTCAGCTGTCTCTTTTACTGTTAAATACATGTTTGTGTATTCCTTTCAAAAGCTGTCTTCTTTATGAATTGAGAATAACATTCTTTTGAGTTGACTGCTACCTACTTTGAATTGGTATTTGCTTCTGTAGCATCGGAATAGACAGATCTTTATGTACAAGTTCACTAGATTGCACACACATCGCACCAGCGGCTGTGCCATACTTTACACATTCCTCAATAGCGCAATCGTTTGCATACCCGTATAAAAATCCCGAAAAAAAGTTATCCCCAGCACCATTTGTATCAACAACTTCATCTACCAACATAGCAGGCATGTCAATCCATTCACCTTCAGTTGTTAGTGCCGTAACACCTTCCTTACCGTGTGTGCAAACTACTAACTTTTTACCGCGATTGATGAAGTCAGTCATAACAGCTTTATAATCTTGAAGATTATCCGAGCTTAAAAAGATATAATCTGCCGCTTCAATAAAGTCCTCGTGGTATGAATTGCCTTCATTGTAGTCATGCAAATCACACCAAATTTCTTTTTTATGCTTTTTTATAATATCAATAAAATGACGACAGTAGTTAATGATGTTTAACACAACATAATCACTTTCCGCTATAACCTTTTCATATTTCGTGTAATCCATGTCAGGCTCTTGACTTGTTTCCGCTATAAACATAGAAATACGCTGTCCACAACTGTTCATTATATTTACATGTCGGTCTGTACCCTTAGGGTCAATATCATACATATATTGAATGTTATGTTCCTTACAAAATCCTTTCACTTTTTCACCATACAAATCTTCTCCCATTAAACCTTGTAGCGTAACATCAAAGCCCAATTTAGCTAAAGCTGCTGCTTTCCCGGTTCCTGTCGATCCTACCGCTTCAATTACGGAATCACAGTGATGAATTGTTTGTGGTATAGGCTTAGGGAATTCGTTAAGATGAATAATCATATCATATGATACGCCACCAATTACAAAAACCTTTTTCATATATATCACCTCTTATTATGTAATGGATTTAACATATGTAAAATATACAAAAATAACAATATATTTCCTAAATATGTAACAAATTATCCATAATTGAGGCAACTTTGTTACTGATAGGTGTCCTTCATAATCTCTAGAAATAAATCAATGAAGTAAGGATCCCACTGTGTTCCCTTTCCTTCTTCTAAGATTTTCAATGCTTTTTCAACTGGCATCCCTTTTCTATACGGTCTATCAGATGTCATAGCATCAAATGCATCTGCTACTGCCATCACACGTCCGAACGCTGGGATGTTATACCCACTTACTCTGTCTGGATATCCATTCCCATCAAATCGTTCATGATGGTGCTTGACACCTAACAAAATAGGTTTAAGCTCTTCAGTGAGTTGTATTTGCTCGAGAATCTTCACCCCGATTGTAGGATGCTGCTTGATTTGTGCAAATTCATCCTCTGTTAATCTACCATCCTTAAGCAACACGGCATCCGATACACCTATTTTTCCAATGTCATGTAAAAGTGCTGACTTTCTTAACAACTCAATATCTTTTTCTTTAAAGTTCGCTTTTCTAGCAATCTTTACGGAGAGAGCAGCAACGCGATTTGAATGACCAGCCGTATATTTATCACGAGCATCTAACGTTACAGCAAATACGTTGAATAAACTTTCTACTAGCTTACTATTTTGATCATCCTTTTGTTTGATCGCTTGTACCATGTGATTAAAGCCTGTTACAAGGCTTGAAAACTCATCTGTATAAACATTATCAATATTTACATAAACACCTTGCTGTACACTTTGAAATTTAGCACTGATCACTTGTAACGGATGATTGATATTTTTATATAGAAGCATCGCCATGGATATGGAGATACCAGTAATTACAATAATTATAACTGACGCCCAACTTATATAGGCTGCCAGGCCTTGTATCTCAATCTCGGTTAACATAAATATAAAGGCCAAGAAGAATAGTAAAACAGGAAATAGTGCAATAAATAATGAACTTGCTAAAAGCTTCGTTCGAATGCTCTGTTGTTTACAATCTAATTCAGAAAGAGATGACATTTTTTCTAACAAAGGCGGTAGCAGTTTTTGAATAGGCGCATATGTTAAAAAATACTCAATTAAAGCATGCATGACTGCGACTAGAATAGCGCCTGCCCAAGCGAATAAAATCGCGTAAAATGGAATACTCAATATTCCAGTAAAAATAAATATCGTGGTTATAATCGTGGCAGGTACTGCTAACCCAAATAAGTGAGGTCCTAGAATACGTTTAACAGTCAAAATCGGGAAATTATGCGCAGTAGCTACTGCAGCTTCTAACTCTTCACTCGTAAAGGATGTGTTCACAAATATTTTCTTAATAGGCTTTATATGCTTTTTATATAAAACCATCTCACAGGTTACCATCGATATGGCAGAGATTATCATGACGATAATTAAATACATCATTTCATTTTTAGTTAACTCTAGTGTATTAAATATAAATACACTTCCTACACCAAAGACAGCAACTAGAGAACCAATAATGTAGTTTAATAACACTCTTTTTTGAAATTGCATAAAGACATCTATTACAATCACCCCTAATTTGAAAAGCCTTTACGACTTGCTTATCTAGACAGAATTATAACGTAAGCCAATCGGCTTTGGTCCAGGGTTTGCCTCCCCGGTCAGCACCCATTTCGCGCCATTTTTCGACTAAACGATCAAGGCTCACCCTCGAAGGCGCTTGTAGCTAGACTGCAATCCGAATGTAATAAAATTGCCTGTTTACTAGACTTTTTTGCAAGTCATAAACAGGCCCTTACTTATCCATTTCACGCTGATTTTTCTTGGTTATCTTGTTTTTCTTCATATATAGGCATACTAATTCTAAATGTTGTACCGAGTTCTGAACTCTCGTGTAACGTAATAAAACCACCATGGTTTTGAATAATTCTTTGCACAATAGTTAGACCTAGACCCGTTCCACTTTCCTTAGTCGTTTGAAAAGGATCAAAAATACTGGACTGTTGTTGTAAAGGAATGCCAGGCCCGTTGTCGTTGATAAATATTTCATATGAGTCACCATTTAATTGTGAGTAAATACTAATTTCTCCGCTGCCACTCATTGCTTCTATACTATTACGAATCAAATTATGAAACACTTGCTTTATTTGTTTACTATCAATTAATAGAGGGTGATGTTCAAGATTTACGGACAGTATTACATCATCTGATTCAAGAAGCGGACAGACATCATCTAGCACATGTTTTAAGAACATCTCCTTAAGCGAAGGAGCCCCTGGTTTTGCTTGAAGGAGCATCTGCTCAACAATAAAATTAATTCTATCGAGTTCTTTTAAAAGAAGAGATATTTGATACTGTTCCTTTTGATTATTAGGTAATGAGTGATTCATTAAACTAATAAAGCCATGGATAACAGCTAGTGGGTTGCGAATTTCATGCGCAGCTCCAGCAGCCATTTCTCCAACAAATGCAAGTTTTTCTGTATGGTGCATGCGCTTTTCTAACTTTTCAGTCTCCGTAATATCGATAAAATACACAATCCGTCCAATAACACTATGTTGATAGTCAAATAAATGAGATTGTGAGATAAGAAGCTTTCTCTCACAGCCTCCGTCTATCAAAAATGGTATTTTCACATTTTCACATGTGTTTGAAGACGAAACTATATCATAAAATGAGGCGTTCATTGCCGTTTTGCCTTCGTTACTCAAATCTATTATATCGCTAATGCGTAATATATCTTTTGCTGCTTCATTTAATGAGTATGTTGTGGCTTCATCATCGATAGTTATAATACCAACAGGTAGCGAGTTTAAAATTTGTTCACGATAGATTTTATCGGTCATGATTGTATTAAACGATTCTTTAAGCTTCACGGACATTTGGTTAATAGAGTTTGTTAGCTGCTCAAGCTCAACTTGTTCAAAGCTTTGAATATGAAGGCCATACTGTCCGTTCGCAATGTCTTCCACATTTTCAATCATCTGTTCAACAGGTCTTGTAATTCCCGCACTCATCTTATACGAAAGAAAAAATGCGACAAAAATGGCAGAAGCGGTAACAACTACAAGTAGCAGCAAAGACCTAATTATTGTATATGTTACTTCATCTGATTGAGCATCTAGAGATGCTGTGACAGCCACTTTCTCTGCCTCAATTTCTTTTAATAACTTTTCTAATGTAGGTTTGTACTCCGTTTCAACCAACTGTTTTGCACCTTGGATATTGTGAAAATCAAGTAACCCTTGCACATTATTAATCATTAAAAAATCAAGAAGGCGTAGCTCACGATGTAAGGGTTGTAATTCTTTTGGAGGATTATCTGTGCGGGCGTTACCGGTAACATATGCTTTATAACTATTCATAAAGTTACAACAAAAGTTTACCTCAACGGCATCATTTACCATGCGCTGTTTAATAAGAAGCTGTTGTTCCATTTGTGAAAGCCATATCAACTCAGGTACGTTTTTATCTTTAATAGTTAAGCTTGCACGATTCACATTTGAAATAGTTTGGAGAAGATATAAGGAAAACCCACTAAAGATAATAGTAAAAATAAGAAGGCTCGCCAATATTTTTCCTCGAAAAGATAGTTTATAAAACAACTTTTTCATCGTATGACGAACCTCCTTATCATTTATTCATTAAAAGTTAATTCTCCATTTGCAAACTTAGTCATCTCTGATTCAATATATTTGGTTTCATCTTCCGTATACATTGGTCCAAATGGAGCAAGCTTGTATACCCCATCACTTGCATCTAACATAACCTTACCACTCGGAATACCTTCTTCACTAAAATAATCCTTCATAATCGCCACATACACTTGCGGTGTATCATTTAGTACACTCGTTAAAACCGTATCTTTTCCCATATAAGATTGGTCATCTAAATACCCAATCACATATACGTTTGCTTTTGTTGCAGCATCAATTACTTCGCGATTGTATGCGTTCCCTTTTGAGTATATTACGTCTACACCTTTGTCTAGCAACTTATTCATAACACGCAGTGCCTTCACACCATCATCGCGACTATGTACAACGCTATAAGTGTAATCAACATTAGGATTGTAATGTAAGAGTGCCGTTTCAAATTCAATGTTATTTTTACGATTATCAATCGCATCTAAAATGGCCACTTTATTCGTTTTTGTTTTAAGAGAGGCTGCTAGTGCGGCAAAATATTCAATATCTCCTTGGTCAAACGTGTACACACTTTGATTAGGATGTGTTGCCTTCCCATGCACTGTTATGAATTGAACATCAGGATATTGTGGAGCTAGTTCTGTGAATGTAGCAGTAAATTCCCGACCATGACCAATAATCAGACGTGATTCATTGTCAATCGCTTCTATCACGGTATCTTTCATAAGGGGAACGGAGTCAATTTCACTATACAACTGAACGTCTACAGGGAATTGTGCTTCGATTTTCACTTTCCCTTTATAAGCTAAACTCCCCCAGCTTTGGTCAACAATGACATCTGACGTGATAATGGTAACTTTTGTTTCTTCAGGTTGTTCTGCACCTTTGGATGCCGTTAAAATTCCGCGAGATTGAATAATCATAATAGATAAAAATAAGGCCACAACAATCGCGGATACTAGTAATATCATTCTAAGTTGCTTAGATTGTTGCATATTATAAAGTCTCCTTTGTAGTAAATCTCTTACTATTATACGAAAAAATCACACTTTAAAGCTACAATTATCTGTTTTTTTCTTCTTTTTTCGACAAATTTTTCATCTCTTTACATAAAAAGAGCCTGTTCTGTCACTTTAGACAAAAACAGGCTCAAAATTGTTTATTATGCTTCTGGTGTAAACGTTCGCTTAGCTAACTCATTTTCAAGCATGAAAAAGGCATTGCTATCTTTGTCAATACGCTTTAACTTTTGAATTAAGCCGTCAAATAAAGCTTCCTCTTCAACTTGTTCTTCAATAAACCATTTTAGGAACGTCATTGTCGCATGTTCGCGCTCGTCTAACGCAATATCAGCTAAAGCATAAATGCGCCTTGTTACTTCCTTTTCATGGCCAAGCCCTTTTTCAAAAGCATCTAATACAGACGAGAAGTCATTATTTGGTTTTGAAAACCCTTCAAATATAGCGCGCTCACCCATATCATTTATAAAATTGTAGAACTTCATAGCATGAAAACGTTCTTCTTCAGCTTGCACTAAAAAGAAATTCGCAAAGCCATCTAGATTTTCCGCTGAGCAATAGGCCGCCATCGCCATGTATGCATGTGCTGAGTAAAACTCGTAATTCATTTGGTCATTTAGACCTTTAACTAATTTTTCACTTAACAACTGTAATCCCTCCCTATTTTCAGTAATAGTATACCATAGCCACCATTTTATGGACGGCATAAAGACTCATACCATAAAACAGCTTTCTATCTGTATACATATAAGCAAGCTACTTCTCTGAAAGTAGCTTGCTCAAAAGTTTTATAATTTATTTGACTGTAAGATCTCCTGATTTGGTCCGAACAAATACCATTGTATCTCCCTTGCCTATCTGTCCTACTATTCGCTCATCTGACTTTTCACTGAACATGAATCCGGACACATCCACAACACCATCGCCTGACATTCCTTTAAAATCTAAAGCATACGACTGTGATCCCATATCTACTATTACATCCCCGCTCGTTGCATCAAATATGATCAAGCAACGCAAAAAATGAGAGTTTGTTTTAAAGTCATAGGTGGCTGCAAGCTCCCCTAACATCCGAAAACAAAACGAGCCACCTTTAAGCGGTGAGCTCGTTTTTGTGTGCATATGTTTGTTTCATGCGTTTAGCAATCCATAGTGCCGCTAGCCCGTACACGACCGCAATAATGATGCCTGCATCTCCTGTTAAGTATGTGGCTATTTCGTTTGCATTTATAGAAAATTGCTCGCCATAATGCCAGGCAAGATTATGAGCAGCATGTGCTAACGAAGCAGCCCATAAACTTCCACTCACAAACCGGACATAGCCGATAAACACACTCGCTAGTATTATTGTCACCATAAATAAAGGAATATACAGCAATAGATTTGTGTCAGAATGATAGTCTCCATTGAAGATGATGATTGGTAAATGAAAGCTTCCCCATATCACACCGATCAAAAGCTGCGACTTCATAAAGCCCATTGAGATTAACTTGTTATATAAGTATCCGCGCCAGCCAATCTCCTCTGCTAATACACTTGATACAGACGTTCCAATTAATAATATAATCGCCTCAACAAAAATCTTTCCCACACTATCACTTGTACCTTGAAAACTACTGATATTCAAAACCCAAACAACTGTATAGCCTATAAGCATCGGGACAGCCGCCAATAACCCTAGGAACACTTTTTTATTCCAAATACGCAGTTTCAAATCGCCCCAAGACTTTCCTACAAATAGATCGCCTGATATGAGCATTGTCAATACCATCGCCAAAAATGGTACAAACATAAACATACCTGCTTCAAGTTGAAGTGGTGCTAGTAAGAATAGTGCAACAAAAACAAAGATTAGTATAGTAAATATTAGTGCTTTTCTTGCATTAGTTATATTTTCAGGCATGCTTATTTAACTCTCCCAAAATATTATTAACTATCGTATCAACATCTTGATTCGCGACATCTATCACCATATGATGATGTTTATAAAGTTGTTGTCTTTCTTCGAAAAGCTCTTTTATGTCTTCTAAAGACTTGTTGTGTAGTACAGGTCGACTCTCCATAATAAGATCTAATCTTTCAGTCCAGCTTTCCCACGGCATATGCAAATATACAACAAGTCCTGTCGCTAAACATAAGTCACGAATATCTTCTTGAACAAAAGCGCCTCCACCTAACGAAACGACCTGGCCGCCTTTTTGAACAACCTTTTGAATTAATTTTCGCTCATGGTCTCGAAAAATCCTCTCACCAAAGGTTTGAAAAATTTGCGTAACAGGTAAATCAAAATCTTTCTCTATTTCCTCATCTAAATCAACATATGATTTTGCTAATTTTTCCGCTAATGTTCTTCCTATTGTAGATTTTCCGACACCCATGAATCCAATAAGAACAATATTTTTTTCCACTTTAATCTCCCCCCTTACACCTTAAAGTTTCTATTATTATAAATATACAAGATTAGCAATGATTTATATACCTAATATTTTACAAAAATAAGGCAACTTCATAACAGAAGTCACCTTATTTGCACCGTTAAGCAGGCTAATAAAAACTTACATCTTTTTAAGACACGCCATGAACCTCGTTTCTTGCTACTGTCTGATACACCTTAAAGAATTGATCACAGAAAGTGTCCCATTCAGCTGCTGCTTGAAGTGAAGCATCTGATACCTCGCCAATAACTGGCTTTTGAAGTAATAAGACAAGCTGTTCAGTAAACTCTTCAATTACTTGCTGCTTTGCACCTTGAAGAACATTACTTACGAAATCTGAAGGCTTATACCAATCTGATACTCTTTGAATATCTCGATAAATCTGAGTTAATAGTAAGTTTCGTGGCCCTTCCCATTGTTCATTCACTACCACATCGCGAAAAATTCGCGGCAATGATGAAAACTCCTCCATCACACCATGACCACCAAACATTGAAATAGCTTCACGTAACACCTCTGCTCCTTCATTCGTTGCGCATATTTTTTGCATTAGTACTAGCGCTCTTAAATTAAAGAGCTGCTTTCTAACCTCAAGTGGACGGTCAGCATGGAGCCCAGGATTTAACGGTTTATCTAACTTTAAAAATAAGTCATATATTTTAAAAGCACCTGCTGTTGTTCTTTCAGCAGCATCCTTAATTTTATTAAGCTTGCTCGCTGATAACGGATAGTCCTTCACCTTTTTCCCAAACACTGTTCGAAAATCTGCATAAAGCTCCGCTTCCCTTGAAGCTCGTAGCATAAAGCCAGCACAAGCGATTCCAATCTCTAAACGGGATAACGTTAATACAATCCCAACTGCTGTTGCAATCCCCTTGTCCTTTGGACCAACAGGATATGCAAGGGCACCATTATATTGAATCTCAGCCGTTGGAAGTTCAGCTGTGCCCATTTTCCATTTAATACGATTAATTTCATAGCCATTTCTTTTTTCTTTTTCCTTATCGCCTGGCAACCAAGCTGGTACGATGAACGCAGCAATCTGATTCGTATCGGCCATTTTTGCTGTCACGACGGCATAATCAGCATGTGCCACAGAGCAGAAGAACTTGTTGCCGTAAAGACGATAGTATTTCCCATCGGGAACCGCGTCCAAAACATTAGCTGGCAAGTCCGACCCTCCTTGGATCTCAGACATAAACTGTGCACCGATTGCAAACTCACCGTTTGCTCCTTCTTTTGTGTGCATGAGCGTCTCATATAGCTCGGGGTAGTTCTCATCCGGACATTGTTCAAGAATAGCTACTAAGCCATGCGTACACGTCAGGGGACACGTCACACCTGCTTCACCTAGCTGATGGATCAACATTCGTTTAACAAAGCTTTCCCAGGCTGGCATTTTACTTGAAAAAAGTCCTTCACCAAACACTCCATTTTCTAGTTGATGAACCTCATGGGGTCGAACAATACGGTCAATGCGATTGTTAAACGCGTCAAAATGAAGCATGTACGGTCGCACTTCCGGTCTTGCAATACGTTCAGCTAATTGATTCCACTTTGACGAAACCTTTGGTGAAAATGATAATAGCGCTTCATGAACCGATTCAAAACTGTCGCCCATAAATGTCTCGGCTGCTTTTTGTAAAAACGGTTCATCTTTGTACCAATCCAAGCTAGCTCTCTTTTCAACAAACGCATCAAACGTATACGTATTTTCTCCCTTTGTTCCCGGCTGGGATGTAGTATTCATGAAAGAATCCCCCTTGACAAATTATAATATTCAGAATTATTATAAAACTAAGTGTACGTTAACGTCAACTAGAGGAGAGTGCATTCCGATGTCAGCACATCAATTATTTTCCATAAGTGAGCTAGCTTCCATGTTTGATATTAGTTCGAGAACTATTCGTTATTACGAGGAAATCGGCATGCTCAAGTCAGAAGTGAGAGATAGTTTAACACAGCAACGTACATACACAAACGCAGAACGACGTCGATTGAAGCTCATTCTACGCGGAAAAAAACTTGGGTTTAGCCTTCAAGAGATTAAAGAAATGATTGAGCTTTACGAATCTAACCCGAAAGGAGAGGATGAGAAGAAAAGAATTATAGCTTTTGCTGACAGAAAACTAGCAGAAATCGAAGAACAAATTACACAGTTACAAATGCTACAGGCCGACATATTAGCACATAAAGAGAAATATATAAATGAAAAGGGTTCGGGCTAGTGATAGAAAACAACAACAAAAACCCTTTCTCATTCAGAGATAGGGTTTATTACGGCAGTATGGGGACGGTTCTCACGCTTCCGACTACACTAAAAATAATTCTCCATTAATCCCTTCATCCACCCTGGTACCTTAACATCTTCTCTAACATCAAATGCAGGGATATACGGCTTAATATCTAAAACAGGTGTCCCATCATTGGCATCTAAGCCTTTGACTACTATACGGTCAGCATCAATAGACATGACCTCCACAACCGAAACACCAATAGGATTCGGTCGATACTTTGTTCGTTGTGCAAAGCACCCTTTTTCTGCTAATTCTTCTATCCCTCTTGGTTTACGCTTCCATACTCCATCAAAGCTCTCACGAAAATCATCCATAAAAAATAACACGATTGCATGCGAATAGTCTGAAAGGCCTTCTAGACCTTCTATGTACGGCGTGTCAATATGAATCTCAGAAACGATATCTCCCCAGTTTTCATAACTCTTATCCTTAATACTTGTTTTAACTTTACCAATTGATACTAACGTTATATGCCCCAACCTTTCAACTCCTCTAGTATATAGTTTCTACATACTAGAGTATCATCTATAAGCGCCACGATGTGTGGCAGAGTTGTGAGCGATGTCTATCTTTTCCTGGCTTAATGTATCGCCCCTTCAACAGCATACATACTTGGATTTAATTGTGTTTGTTGCCCCATTACTAGTTTAGCAATCTCCGCCCCTAAGAATGGACCGCTAGTGAGGCCAGACGCACCTAACCCATTTGCTACATAAATTCCTTCCCAATCTGGCAACGCACCAAACACGGGTAAAAAACCAGGAGCTACCGGACGAAAGCCCACCTTTATATCAACGATTTCAGCATTCGATAATCCGGGAGCTATTTCTAGAGCTTTATGTAAAATCTCAGACACCCCACCTGCTGTCTTTCTCGCATCAAACCTAGCTTCATCCTCATGAGTAGCACCGATGACGACTCGTCCTCCGCCAAAGGCTAGCATGTATTGGTTATTTGGCGGCTGAACGACAGGCCATTCTTGTGTATCCACACCTTGTAGCTCTAAATGAATAATCTGTGCTTTTTGTGGTTTTATAGCAAATTGTACACCAAGTGATTGAATAACTTCTTGCCCCCATGCTCCTGCTGTCACAATAACTTGGTCAGCATGAAACTCTTGATTATTTACTTTCACCCCCACAACACGCTGTCTTGTAAAAAGCAAATTAGCATTCCCTGTAAAAAACTTAGCACCGTACTGTTGTGCCGCAAGTTTTAGTGACTCTCTCATTGCCTTTCCATTGACACGTGCGCCACCACTCACATAAACGGCACCATAATCTTCATGTATAGGCGGAAACAGTCTTTGCACTTCAGCCGATGATACTACATCAACATCTCCCATTTCTGGCGCCATATCTCTTCTTTTCATTGCTCGTTCCGCCATTGCTTCTAATTTTTCCTTGTCTTTATGCAGACTTATAGCCCCTACCTGTTTATAGCCCGTATCTGTTTGACCTACTTCTGCTAGTTCCTCCACTAACTGAGGATAGAAGCGAGCTCCCCCTTTGACTAGCTCATACCATGCCTTATTTCGGCGTTGCGAAAGCCAAGGACAAATAATACCTGCAGCCGCTTCCGTTGCTTGCCCCCTATCAAACCGATCAACTACTGTTACCTTAAAACCTGCTTTTGCAAGATGATACGCCGTTGACACTCCAACGATTCCCGCTCCCACAACAATGTATGTATTCATCACTACACCTCTACGCGTAATTTTGTATCTATTTTACAGGACATGTGGCTATCACTCAAATTTTGTAACATTCCTGTAATATAAAACGACTATGTAAAAAAGGGGGCATTTGAATTATGAAAAGCATCAGAAACAGTACCATCATTGTAATTCTATCTTTTACATTAGCGGCATGTGGGGGAAACCAGGAATCTAATTCCGAAGAACCACTACAGTCTAAGAAATCAATGGATACGGCCACAACAGAAGAAAGCATGGCTATGCCAGAGCCAGGTCGCCCTGCTCTTCCAAATGACGCTGAGTACGACGCCATGTATTTTGAGAATTACGGTACCAATCCTTTTATTGCTACAGAAGACGACCCTTTATCAACCTTTGCTATTGATGTGGATACAGGCTCGTATTCACTAGTTCGTCAATACATTGAACAAGGCTCATTACCACCGAAGGAAGCTGTACGTGTTGAAGAGTTTGTGAACTATTTTCCTATAGACATACAATCAACAAATGATGATACCTTTACAACTTTAATAGATTCTATTTCTTCACCATTTGGTGAGAACTATGATCTCGTCCGCATGACCGTTAAAGGGAAAGACATACCGATAGAAAGCCGAAAGCCTGCTAATTTAATATTCGTCGTAGATGTGTCTGGTTCCATGCAGGAAGGCAACAGACTTGAGCTTGTTAAAAAAAGCCTTCGCTTATTAACAAGTCAATTACAAGAAGGCGACACAATTGGTCTCGTAACATATGGATCATCAGCCCAAATCGAGTTTCCACCCACAACCGTGACAGAAAAAGATGAGATTTTCTCAGCGATAGACTCGTTACACCCTGGAGGATCTACTTACGCAGAAGAAGGCTTACAGCTTGGCTACAGTCTAGCTCGTGAATATCTTATTGATGGTGGCATTAATCGTGTCATACTTTGCTCAGATGGTGTTGCCAATGTCGGAAAAACAAGTGCTGATGGTATTTTAAAGACAGTGGCCCAATATGCTGAGGAGGATATTACACTTAGTGCTTTTGGCTTTGGCATGGGCAATTACAACGATGTATTAATGGAACAACTCGCTGATAAAGGTAACGGGAATTATGCCTACATTGATTCCTTCTCCGAAGCTAGACGTATTTTTACAGAAGCATTGACAGGAACACTTCAGACCATTGCCAATGATGTTAAAATTCAGGTTGAGTTTAACCCTGCCTTCGTGGATAGATATCGATTACTTGGCTATGAAAATCGTGATGTGCGAGATGAAGATTTCCGAAATGATGAGGCAGATGGTGGAGAAGTAGGCGCTGGTCATACCGTGACAGCTTTGTATGAGGTTCGAGTCAAACAACCTACTGAGGGACCTATCGGCACAATGCATATCCGCTGGAATCATGTAGAAGACAATGATGTAGAAGAACGCTCCCTACCCATTGAATTAAAACAACATAAGACTGATGAAACCTTGTTTCTCGCTGCTGTCGCTGAATTTGCCGAAATAATGCGTGACAGCTATTGGGCGAAAGAAAGTAGTTTAAAGGATGTTCTTGCATTATTAGAGACAGTAAACCTAGATGATGAGGAAAAGTTGAAGTTTGTTGGATTAGTTAAAAACACGATTGCCATTGAAGAAAGCTTATATCAATAAAACCCTGATACTTATTATAAATTAAAAATACCGGCTGCTCCTATGAGTGCCGGTATTTTTTTAAAAATGAGGAATGGTAAGTTGAAAGTGCGTACCAGTGTCATCGCTTTTTACAACACGAATATCGCCGCGGTGCTCAAACATTACTTTTTTACAAAACGCTAACCCTAATCCCATTCCTGTTTCTTTCGTCGATGAGAATGGACTAAATAACTGCTCCCAGTTCATCTCCTCAATTCCATGCCCACTATCAATTATATCAACGATTACCTTGTCATGATTCACATCAATCTGAATCGTAATAGTTCGTTTGTCTCTATCCTGCGCAATAGCTTCACTACTATTTTTTATTAAATTAATAAACACTTGCTGGACATATGCTTCATTTATATATGCTTTAACATGCTTAGATTTTTCAATAAAAGTTACTTGTATATCTTTAGGATTGGTAAACTCAGATGATAAGTTCATAGATTGCCGTATCACTTTATTCAAATCTACTACTTTCAATTTAAACCCACTGTCTTTTATGTATTCAGAGTAATTATTAATTAAACTTTCTAGTTGACTTACCGCCGCCTCTACTTTTTGAAGTCGGTCATCTACACTCTTCTCAAGCGTTTTAGTCTCTGCTATAAGTTTATGGTAGCCTTTAATAATACAAGTGATATTTTTTAGTTCGTGCATTAAACTAGCGACTAAGTTCCCCGTGTAATCCATTTTTTTTTGACGTTCCATTAATTCATTGTAACGCAATGATAACTGTGAATTCATATTTACGAACGCATAAATAATAATAGCTGAATATACAATAACTCCTGCATTACTAATAATGTAGCCGGTATTTGGTAAAAAGTTCAGCAATCCTGTCATGAATAACACTAAAGAATACAGAGAGAACTTTTTCATAAATTGCTGCAAATGTTGGTTATAGATATTCCGCGCAGCAATACGTACAAGAAGAAGGCTGAAAACTATCATGCTAATATGTATTGAGTATAGAAAGGATAACGGTCCGTACTCTGGAAAAAAATATGATGCAGATGATGTATTGATTTCATATATATCCTTGATCCCGTAAGGCGTCCAATTAACAATGTAGACTATTATACTCCATGCAAGAACAAGAGCGATTCCTTTCCTATTTACAACTGCACGAAACAGTTTATAAATAAACGTCTTATTTGCTGGTATCGGGTTGTTTCTCACGGCAAGGTGCGCCATATATAGAACTAAAGGAACAGAAAAGGTTGGACCTATTCTAAACAATTTAAACAAAGTTAGAATAGAATCTTTTGGTAAAATTTCCCCCATGTATAATACAGCAAGATCAATTTGCCAAAATGTAATTAAAAGCATATATATAAATAACGGAACAGTAAGTTGATTTCCTTTATATAATTGTAATAATCCTATCCCTAGCACAAGAGGGATAAGTCCAATCATGAGAATTAACACAGATACGAGCAATACGGACACCGCCTGATTACATACTTTTACCTTTATATTACAAAACAAGCTAATTTTATACTACAAATTTCGCAAAACAATGCTAATGTGCTACAAAATTCTCGCGAAATATGTCGAAATAGGAACGAAACCCTATGTAATTAGTACTTATATTGATGTTAAAATTTTTATAGACATTGAAATTATATATTAGAAGGGTATGTATAGGACACATGAAAAAGACAAACAAGAAGACTGGCTCTATTTCGAAAAAATTAATTATGTGGTTTTTAATGTTAAGTATAATACCCCTATTAGCATCGAGTAGCATTGCTATTTGGCAAAGCTCGATTGCCCTACAGAATCAAGCTGAGGACAAGCTTATAGCTGTGCGTGACATTAAAAAAATTCAAGTTGAACATTATTTCCAATCCATTGAAAACCAACTAGTTGCTTTAGCAACTACACCTAGCGTTACAGAAGGATTAAGTCAATTTAATAATGTCCCTAACAATACAGGTACTGACTTCCAAGCATTTGACAGACAATTCGGCGACTCATTAATCACTTTTACAGAACAAAATGGATTCTATGACTTATTTTTAATTAATAAAAATGGACAAATCGTGTATACAGCAATGAAGGAAAATGATTTTGGGACTAATTTAATATCCGGTCCTTATAAGGATAGTAATCTTGCAGATGCGTTTCGTAAAACAATAGAATCAAACTTAACTACCATTGTCGACTACGAGGCATATGAACCGTCAGGTGGGATACCATCGTCTTTCATAACGGCTCCTATCGTTTCAGATGGCACGACCATTGGTGCGGTTGGGTTGCAAATTTCTGATAATGAAATTAACAAGATTATGCAAGAACGCTCTGGTCTAGGTGAATCGGGTGAGACATATTTAGTAGCTGACGATTATTTCATGCGATCTGATTCACGTTTCATTGAAGAGAAAACATTAGGTGTGAAGGAGATTCGCACAGATGCTGTCACACAAGCGATTGAAGGTCAAACGAATGTAGAATTAATTAAGGATTATCGAGGCGTGAATGTTTACAGTGCCTACACACCACTTTCCATCAATGGTTTAAATTGGGCCCTAATAGCAGAGATTGATCAACAAGAAGTGCAAAAGTCCGTCATAGGATTAGCTACATTCATCCTTATTTTTGCTGTAGGAATAACAGTTATTGTTGGAGTAGTTGCATTCTTCATCTCAAGAAGAATTAGCAAACCAATTAAAATACTTGCAGAAAAAGCAGAACACATTGCTGATGGAGATTTAACAGGAATAGTAGAGTTCAAAACAAATGACGAAATCGAAACGTTGGGCAATAGCTTTAATAAAATGGTTAGTAATCTACGCGAGCTTATTCAGTCATCATCCTCTATTGCTTCTACGGTTGAGGAAACAAGTGACACGTTGAAAGACATGATTGAGCAAACCTCTCAATCTATTGAGCAAGTATCCGCTGCCGTTGAACAAATTGCCGCTGGAGCGAATGACCAGGCTAAACAAGCTGGCGATGGCGTCGAATATGGCGACATTCTTCACCAAGGTGTTACCAACCTAAAAGCAGCTGCTGATAATATGCAACAACAAGCCATTACGATGAAGACGCACAATGAGCGTGGAGTAGAAACGGTAACAAGTCTTGTTTCTAAACAAAAGCAAAGTGAACAATCTATCAATAATATTCAACAAAACATTCAAAGCTTATCTCATCGCGTAGATAGTATTCAGTCGTTAACAACTCTTATCACAGATATTGCTGAGCAAACAAATTTATTAGCTCTAAATGCTTCCATTGAGGCAGCACGTGCCGGTGAACACGGCAAAGGCTTCGCTGTAGTGGCAACAGAGGTTCGTAAGCTAGCAGAACAATCCCACAAAGCCGCAGCTGATGTTCGAACAGTCATTACAGAAATCACGTCAGATATGGAATCATCTGTTCAAGCCGCTCAAACGGCAATGGAAAGCTTCAACGTACAAAGTGCTGCAGGCCATGATACAGCTACTATCTTTGAAGAGCTGAACGATGCCACTATGAAAACAGTATCACAAATCGAGAACGTGTATGAAAGTTTAGCTACTCTTGATACTTCTAAAAATGATGTTATTTCTTCACTTAGTAACATTAGTAGCGTTACAGAAGAAACAACCGCTTCCGTTGAAGAAGTATCTGCTTCTATGGAGGAACAAACGGCTTCTATGCAGGAGATTAATGCGAGTATGTCGAGTTTATTTAATAAAGCTTTGGAATTAAAAAGTGCGATTCAACGGTTTAAAATATAACATAGGTGCCTGTCACTTCTGTTTTGTAAGCGGAAGGTGACAGGCTCTTCATTTGTTCTGCGATAAAGCACTCAGTATTGCACCAATAGCTTGAATCCAGCTACCAATGGCATTAAGATTGTCTCCATCTTTATTTTTCAATTTAAGCTTTGCTGCTATAGCCTGCAAAGTATTACCAACAACTTGAAGTAGATTCCCCTCAATATTTAATAATGTATCTACAGACCGATCTTCACGTAGTTCATCTACAATTACTAATGAGCTACCCAACGCTTGAAGTAAGTCCCCTTGAATAGTGAGTTTTAATTTGGTCTGTTTCCTAACATTTAAAATATAGGATCCTACTATGATAGAGTTCCCTATTGCCTGGACTTCATTTCCGATTCTTTCAAGGCCTTGTTCACTATCAGCTTGTAATGCATCTCCTGTCGCTTGTAGTACATTCCCCACTAAGTCTAAGTCTTGAAGTATCTTTGCATCAATGTTTAATGATGGCGTACTACCAATGGCCGAGAGAGTAGTCCCTACTGCCTGTATCCATGCCCCCCATGTTGCTTTTTGCTTATTACACATCTGGACCGCTTCCCTTTTGTAGAGCATTGTCCTTAACAGCATATTCAAACTTGGTTTGTCTGCTACAGGGACAAAATAGGCATGGGCTCATGCAAATTCAATTTCTAGAAGCATGGGGGAAAGATGAGAAATTGCACGTTCGCGTGATATGCTCTGTTTCGGACCGGAAAAATGCGCGTAAGTGTCGAAATTGCACGTTCACATGTCGAGATTGCATGTTCGCGTGTCGAGATTGCATGTTCGCGAGTTATGCTGCGTTTCGGACCGGAGAAATGCGCGCTCGTGTGTCGAAATTGCGCGTTCACATGTCGAAAATGCGCGTTCACATGTCGAGAATGCTCGTTCAAGAGGAACGCTGCGTTTCGGACCGGAGAAATTGCGCGCTCGTGTGTCGAAATTGCGCGTTCACATGTCGAAAATGCGCGTTCACATGTCGAGAATGCGCGTTCAACAGAAACGCTGCGTAATATTGATCAAATTTTTTTCGGAGCGAACCAAACGAAAGCAACAAAAAGTATTACTAACGATAAACAGCTACCATTGCATTGCATTGTATCGCAACGCATAGATAAAAAAACATAGTAAAAGCCTGTCACTTTTATAAAGTGACAGGCTCATGACGATCTATTGAATCCATTTTTGCTGAAAGCTTGCAATCTGTTCATATTGATCTTGTAATTGTGCAGAAACATTTATATAGATTGGAATAAGCTCTTGATATACTTTTACATGTTCGTCAATGGGGATATGACTATTAGTTGTGCCAATAAAGGCTGACGCTTCTTTCAGTGAAGGAATGTCTCCTACCGCATACATACCGAGGATTACAGCACCTAGACAAGAGCTTTCAAAGCTTTCTGGTACTTGTACCTCTTGATTAAAAATATCCGCTACCATTTGACGCCATAATTTGGACCGAGCAAAGCCCCCTGTTGCCAGCAGCTTTGTTGGAGTACCGATATAAGCCTGCAATGTGTTCCTAACATGGTATAAATTTAGAACGACCCCTTCGAAAACAGCACGAATCATATGCTCTTTGTTATGATGTAAGCCTAGGCCAAAAAAGGTGCCTCTTGCATTTGCATCCCATAAAGGCGCGCGTTCACCAGATAAGTATGGTAAAAATAATAGTCCATCTGAACCAGGTGCAATTTGTAATGCCAAATCGCTTAATACATCATAAGGGTCCTGGTTAGTAGAACAAACCGCCTTCTCCACTTCTGCATTAGCGAATTGTTCACGTACCCAGCGGAGTATGATTCCTCCATTATTAACTGGCCCACCAATTACCCAATGCTTGTCGGTTAATGCATAGCAAAAAAAACGCCCCTCCGGATCAGTTATCGGCTCATCTACTACTGCTCGGATTGCGCCGCTCGTTCCTATCGTCATGGCCACGACACCTTTATCAATAGCATTCATTCCAACATTCGATAAAACTCCGTCGCTTGCACCAATGATAAAGGGTGTTGTAGAAAGAAAATCCATGTAATTTGCATACTCCCGTTTCATACCTGTCAAACTATATGTAGTAGATACAATATCCGAAAGCTGCTTCTTCGTTATCCCAGCTATTCTTAAAGCCTCATCATCCCAATCCAAACTATTAAGATTGAACATTCCTGTCGCAGACGCAATTGAATAATCAACTACAAACTTATTAAACAACTTATAAAATACAAATTCTTTAATAGATATAAATTTGTATGTACACTCAAAAATGTCAGGCTGTTCGTAACGTAACCAAGTAATTTTGGACAATGGAGACATTGGATGTATTGGCGTACCTGTACGACGATAAATATCATGACCGTTCATTTCCGTTTTTATTTTTTCAGACCACGGTGCACTCCTGCTATCTGCCCACGTTATAGAGTTTGTCAATGGTTGTCCATCTTTATTAACAGCCATCACACTGTGCATCGCTGAGCTAAAGGATATAAATGCTAGTTGTTCTTTTTTTACTGCACTCTTACAAATAGCTGCTTTTATAGCTTTAATAACAGCATTAAAAATGAGATTTGGGTCTTGTTCCGCTATTAATGGAGTAGGAGTAAGTAAAGGATACTCACAATAATGGCTACTCACAACCTTCCCAGACTGAGAGAATAAAACCGCTTTTGTACTTGTTGTGCCAATGTCCACCCCTAAATAATACGTACCTTGCAATGCTACTCCTACTTTCTAAATTTATTTTACATTATCTTATTTCATTCTATAAAAGCACGCCCCCTCCTGCATATATCAAATTTAATATCCATTTCTCCCTTTTACAATTCTTACGATCTGGCAATACTGATTATCAACGCTTTTGCGGGAGGACAATTCATGGTAACCTTAGCATTTTTTATGACATTCACAGCCTTAGTATTATTAGCAGGTACCATTGACGCATATTTGTTTAAAATTTCTTTTATGGAGGCCTTTTCTTATCTGCTCCGTTTACAAGTTGGAACTAGAAAGTGGATGGTTGTTGCTGGGCTAGTAATTGGCCTTTTATCCTGCTTCGTAATAGATTTTCGATTAGCTAAACAAAAGAAGCTAAAAAAGCTAGGTGGGAGTTCCGGATGAAGCCACTCACTGAAAAGTTGTCATTGTGGCAGACGATTGTACTTATCTACATTTTCGAAGCAGGGAGCGCCATTGTTATTGGGGTTGGTGGCGATGCGAAGCAGGATGCATGGATCGCAATCTTTATAGCTACTCTTATCGGTGTGGGTATCATTCTTTTCTTTTCATATTTACTAAGTAAGTTACCTGGTAAGAACTTATTTGAGATCTTTGAAATATGCTTTGGAAAATGGATAGGAAAAGCTATTACCATACTTTATATTGTATATTTCTTTTATATCGCAGCACGTGTAATACGAGATTTTGGTGAATTAACTGTTTCCGCTATTTTAACGCATACACCAATAGAATTTCTCATTATTGTGATGATGATTGTTATTATCTATATTGTTTACCTTGGCATAGAGGTACTCGGCCGCACAGCAGAAGTCTTTATTCCTTATTTACTGTTTTTTGTTCTTTTCATTAGTGTTTCCATTGTTTTTACAGGTGAATTTTCATTTGACAGAATCAAACCAATATTACCAGAAGGTGTAGGGCCCATCATAAAAGCGATATTCCCTCAGCTTATAACCTTTCCTTTTGGTGAGCTTATAGTTTTTATGCTTTTACTGCCTTACGTAACTAAGCAAAAGGAAGCACGGTGGGCGAGTGCCATCGGAGTTGCCATTGGTGGATTTGTTTTAGTGCTTTCTACATTCACTGAAATTGCAACACTAGGTCCGGTTATTAGAGAGCGCTCAAACTTTCCCTTATTATCTGCAGCACGTGAAATTTCATTATTAAATTTTATTGAGCGTGTTGATCTCGTCATTGTTTTTATCGTAATGTTTGCCATTGTTGTGAAGGTTTCCATATTTTTCTACGGAGGGTTAAAAGGACTTGAGGTTGTATTTAATAAACCGTATCGTGTGTTTGCTCTCCCCATGGGTATGATTGTCGCTTATTTCTCTATCGTCATCAGTGCTAGTTATACTGAGCATATTGAAGAGGGGCTGAAGTTTGTTCCATTTTACCTTCATCTTCCTATGCAGTTTGGTATTCCCCTTTTGCTTTTGCCGTTTGTCATTTGGCATAGCAAAAAAGGAAAACGACCTGTTGACAAACAAGATACAAAAAAGGAGTCCACATCAACATGAACATTTTCCAGCAAATGCTTTCTTCCTTCAACCAAAAACAAAAAAAAGATACGACAAGTGAAGAGCTCATTCCTAATATTGTTGGAAATAAGAATTTGTCTGAAAAGTTGTCTGAAAATACAACAATCATAGAAGAGACATTTGGAAACACAGTTGATTTTTCCTCTGAAAAAATAAGAGTTGGTAACCAAGAAGGCACTATCTTTTATTTAGGCAGTATGATCGCTAAGAAACAATTAACTGACCATCTTGTCTTGCCACTATCAAAAGCAACCCTACATGATATAGAAGTAGTATCAGAGACTGACTTAGAGGCGTTACGGCTCAAGCTTTTTTCTGGTATATCACATAATTATGTCACGAAATTACACGAGGTTGTTTGGCAAATGCTAAGTGGGTTTGTCGTTATGATTGTTGACAACTGCCAAACAGCGTTATCAATAGAAATAGGAGATATTGAGTATCGATCCATTGTAGAACCGAGCACCCAAACCATTTTAAGGGGACCTAAAGATGGTTTTACAGAATCAATTCAAACAAACATAAGTCTTATACGACGGCGCATAAAAAATCCTAGGCTACAGTTTGAAGAGTATGTTGTAGGAAAGGATTCTCGAACAACAGTTACATTGTCATATGTGGATGGCATTGTAAATCAAGATATTTTAAATGAATTACGAACCCGTATAAGAAAAATAAAAGTAACAGGTATTTATGATTCTGGTAACATTGAGGAATACATCCAAGATAAGAGCTTTACTCCGTTCCCACTTATTTTTAATACGGAACGGCCCGACACTACAGCAGCAAATCTTTTAGAAGGAAAAATAGTTATATTAGTAGACGGTAGTCCCTTTGTATTAACATTGCCTGCTGTACTGCCAGATTTTCTCGAGTCAGCAGAAGACTATTACCAACCATTCTTTATGGGTAGCTTTTTAAGGCTCATTCGTTACTTAGCATTTATGTTGTCATTACTACTACCATCGTTGTATGTAGCAATCACAACTTTTCATCATGAGCTGATGCCAACGCAACTTTTAATTAGTGTACAGGCTCAACGTGAAGGTGTCCCTTTTCCCGCTGTCGTAGAAGTATTAATAATGGAAATAACGTTTGAAGTTTTACGTGAAGCTGGGATAAGAATGCCACGTGCCGTTGGTCAAACGGTTTCTATTGTAGGTGCATTAGTCATTGGACAAGCAGCTGTTGAGGCGGGGCTTGTCTCAAACGTACTAGTTATTATCGTTGCCCTTACAGCAATAGCAAGCTTTGTATCTCCTATCTATAATTTTTCAATATCAACACGGCTGTTACGGTTTTTATTTATTTTTGCAGCCTCAATTTTAGGTCTTTACGGTGTGCTTTTATTATTAATTGTCATGGTAGTGCATTTAGTAAGCTTACGGTCTTTTGGTGTACCATACTTAGCACCCGTTGCGCCCTTTATAATTGAAAGCCAGAAAGATGTAATGATACGGTTCCCAATCTGGGCAAATAAAGAACGACCAAAGTATTTGCAACCAGAAGCACCATTGAAGGTAGAAAATCAACCTCCTCCTTCGCCCCCTAAGCAAGAGGATGATTCATCATGATTTACAAGCTGTTGTTTCTGCTCATGAGTTGTCTAGTTTTAACAGGCTGCTGGGATAAAGTTGAGCTTAACGATATCACACTTGCTACAGGGATTGCCATAGAAAAAGGGGAGAAAGCAAAATACAAGCTCACGGTCGAATCACTCAATAGCCCTGAGTTAACAAAGGATGCTACTGGGAATACACCAGCTACAACATTTTCTGTAGAAGGAAACTCAGTAAGTGAATTAGCAGATAAAATGAACGTAGGATTAACTCGCAGGCTGATCTACTCTCATACCCGTTTATTAGTGATTGATGAAGCGTTGGCGTCTGAGGGATTGTTAAGCTTTCTTGATTTTCTTGAACGAAGCGGCGAATTTCGAAACGATTTCAATATTATGATTGTTAAAGATGCAAAAGCATCTGATGTTTTAAAAGTCACGTATCCCTTTCAAAAGAGCCCTAGCTTAAAAATACACACGCAGGCTGACACGATGTTACATGAATGGGGTGGTGATCCCAAAGTTCGATTGACAGACTTTATTGAAGCTATCATTTCAGATGGTAAGGAGCCTATCGCAGCAGCAATAACCATTCAAGGAGACCCTAAAAAAGGGCAATCTATCGAAAACAACCAAAAGCTTGACCTAGATGCATTAGTCGTGTTTTATGGATCAGCCGTATTTCATAATGATACATTTGTTGGGTATCTGAATCTGGAAGACACAAGAAATTACTTATGGACACAGGATTTATATCATACATCTTTATCTGTACCGTGCAACAAATCTAAGGAGAATCCGCTTTTTATTGATGTACGTGTATTACATTCTTCTTCAAGACAAGAGGTTGAATATAAGCATGAACGACCTTATATAAAAGTAAGAATTGTTAGCGAGGCTAGACTTCAAGGCGTGCAGTGTGGTGATGATATTACCAAAATCGATACTATAAAAAAATATGAACGTTTCACTGAAGATTATATAAAATCAGAAATTGCACGTACGATTAGAAAAGTGCAAGAAGAATATGGGGTTGATATTTTCGGCTTTGGAGAGACGATGAATCGGCAACACTACGATGAGTTTCAAAAGGTAAAGGAAACTTGGAATGAAGAATTTAAACGCGCTGAAATTGAAGTCGAAGTAGATATGTACTTACGCCGTTCAGGTATACGTAATAGAAGTTTTATTACAGACTTAAATGAGCTAAAAGAAAAGCAGCAAGAAGACGAGTGATCTAAGAGAAGTTTTAGTACTTCTCTTTTTTTATGTCCTGCCTAGTAATTACTATTCACAAACACTGTTAGGAATAATTGGTGTATAATGGAAATACAAGTGTTTGTGAGGTGTTTATTGTTGATTAAAAAATTCATAGTACTAGTCTTTGTTTTAGTCACTGTATTTGTTTTATTTTATCGAAATGGGATAGCTTTAGATTCTCTTGGATTTCATTTTGAAAATCCATTTAAAAGTGCTATTGATGTTCCTGTCGCTTATTCACAAGTTGATAGTAATAATAATGGGGTTGCTGATCCTATAGATATTGTAGTTGCCGCGCGACAAGAGGTGAAGCAACGCACAAAATACGAAAGCAATTATTATGCAGGGGGATACCCACCTGAAAATGAAGGTGTGTGTACCGATGTTATTTGGCGTGGACTTTTAGGTGCTGATATATATTTAAAGGACCTTATGGATGAGGATATAAAACAGAACATTAATGTGTATCCTCGTGTGAATGGCAAGCCCGATCCTAACATTGATTTTCGTCGCGTTCCCAATCAATACGTATTTCTTGAACGGTTCACATCCTCGCTCACAACTGAACTGATACCATATGATATTGATAATTTAATAGAATGGCAGCCTGGGGATATTGTGGTGTTTTTAGATGGCTACCATCATATTGCCATCGTATCAGATAAGCGTGCAAAAGACGGTACACCGTATGTCATTCATAACAATCCACCGTTTGCGGCTGAAGTAAAGCTTACATCAATGACGACACCTATCGCAGGACATTATCGTTGGGAGTACTAGTAACGAGAGAAGCATTTGGTGCTAGACGCAGATTGTCATGACAAAAAAGTGCTAACCGCTCAGGTTAGCACTTTTTCTATTCATTATATATTTTTCTCAATTGCTCTCTATCTAGCTCCGTCACAGACCTTTTGCCGGCTAGAGCCATTGTCAAATCAAAATCAGCAAGTAAGTTACGAAACACCTGCTTCACGCCTTCTTCTCCTGCTAATGCAAGACCATACATATACGGTCGCCCTACTAAAACGGCACTAGCGCCTAAAGCCATCGCTTTGACAATGTCTGAGCCTCTACGGATTCCACTATCCCCTTTTGGATTTTTTGAAAGTGGATTCAATAACTTGATTATATGCGTATGAAAAAATATGGTCAAATAAAATTCAGTATTTTCAAATTATATCTGAGTGTTATCCTCGTGATAGCAAATACTATCATGTTGATATCATGTTGCCGATACATGCTAGCAAATCATTTGAGTGTAACTTTTTCGTGTTTGACTACAAAAGATCTTAGACTACAAGTCAATTCTTTAGGTATGGGTGCAAATATCATAGGTTTGCGTGTTTCCCTCCCCTACCTAAAATTGTTTGCAGTAGGTTTACGTTATATTTAAAATAGAACTAGACTGATTGAGGAGTGATAGTCATGGATAAAAAACAAGAAATACTTGACGCTTTTTATTTTAGACACGCTACGAAAGAATTTGACCCTACTAAAAAAATCTCTGATGAAGATTTTCGATTCATCTTAGAGACTGGTCGATTGTCTCCAAGCTCATTTGGCACGGAGCCATGGCGCTTTGTTGTTGTACAAAGCGATATACTGCGCGAAAAAATAAAGCACACGGCGTGGGGAGCGTTTGGCAAGTTACCTGCGGCAAGTCACTTTATCATTTTATTAGCAAGAACTAAATTAGATACAAAATACGATTCTGATTACTTACAGAACCATTTCCGTCATGTTAAACAGCATCCACAAGACTTTATGGAAAACTACCTTGCACGAATCGAAGAATTTCAGAAAACCGATTTTAACTTACTCGAAAATGACCGTGCCATATTTGATTGGGCATCAAAACAGACATACATAGCATTAGGCAACATGATGACAGCTGCCGCACAAATCGGTATTGATTCCTGCCCTATTGAGGGCTTCAACATACAACAAATGAATTCTCTTCTAGAAGAGGAAGGCTTGTTAGAGGACGGCCACTTTGGTATTTCTGTTATGGTTGCCTTTGGCTACCGAGCACAGGAGCAAAAACCGAAAACTCGCAGACCATATGAAGATGTTGTGAAGTGGGTATAGCTTAGCTTTTAAAAAATGCGTTGAGCAAATACTGATTGGACCACCTTAACAACTAGGGTGGTCCTGTTCATTATACAAACGGATTATAAAACCGACTGCCATCATAAAACGTAACTACTAATGAAATAACAAGCAAACTAGCAATAAGCAATATTGCGATAAAATCTAATCGCTGAAACTGCTTAGCACTATACCACGTTCGTTTTTTATGTTTACCAAAGCCTCGTAAATCCATGACATTACTAATTCCTTCAATACGATCTAGACTTGATAATATTAAAGGTAAAATAATCGCTGCTGCGTTTTTCACACGAGTAGGCAACTTCTCTTTATGTGACATATCAAGACCACGCGCTTGCTGAGCTAGGGCTATATTCCGATAGTCCCGTTGAATATCCGGTATGTAGCGGAGCGCAATGGCTACTGAAAAAGCCACGCGATAGCTAACTCCTATTCTATTAAGTGACGAGGCAAATTCACTAGGATGTGTTGTAACTAGAAACAGTAGCGCCGCTGGAATAACCGTTACATACTTCAGTGTAATGTTCGTTTGGTAAAATATTTGTTCCCACGTTACGTTGTATCTCCCAACGAACTCCCACAATACGTGCTCTGTGCCATAAATCTTCACACCTTCCTGTGGTGAAAATAAGTAGATGGCAATATTATTTATGAATAAAAAAATTAGTATGAAGGCTAAAACAAATCCAATTTCACGTATCTTAATCTTTGAAATAACAAAGATAGTAAGACTGACAAGAAAGAGTGCCACTAAAATCCGAGTATCATATGTTAACATAGCTGCAAATGTCCACATAATAAAACATAAAAGCTTTGTGGCTCCGGTTAGTCGATGTACAGGTGAATTTCTATCAATATACGATAGCATTTCTACTGCCATGATCGCCCCACCACCTTATCATATGATATGAACCGTTGCACAAATTCTATCTCGTTTTTTATCCCGGCTCTCTCAGCCAATGCAAACAACGATGTTTCTTTTAAATTAGCTTGGTCAATTATCGTTTGATTGTGTAAAATATTCACAGATAATTCATCGGCAACCTTTCGCCCATCTGCCATGACAATAGCACGAGGTGTATATTCAAGCATTAAATGCATATCATGTGTAATCATGATAATTGTAATGCCTTGTTTATTTAACTCTACTAAAAACTCCATAATATCCGTATAGTGACGGAAATCCTGCCCCGCAGTAGGTTCATCCAAAATAAGCACACTTGGTTGCAACACTAAAATAGATGCAATAGTTACTCTCTTTTTTTGTCCAAAGCTTAATGCTGAAATAGGCCAATTTCGAAACGGCAATAAACCACAGATTCGTAATGTTTCTTCCACACGTTCTTTTATCTCAGAAGCCGGGACTCCCCGAACAAGTAGTCCTAGTGCCACTTCATCAAAAATCATGTGCTTTGATATCATATGATTTGGGTTTTGCATGACAAGTCCGATTTGCATCGCACGTTCTTTTATAGTGTCTTTCGATGCATTATGCCCATTTATAAAAATGTCACCTGAATCAGGTTTTTCAAAACCGCATATGAGTTTTGTTAAGGTTGTTTTCCCTGCACCATTTTTACCAACAATACTGACCATCTCTCCTTTTTGAATAGAAAAGGAGACATTCTGTAATATTTTTCGAGTAGATTGATAACTAAAATCAATATTTTTTAGTTGTAAAACAGGTTGAGTTAACGGCTTAGAATTAGGGGATGTAGCCGCTTCAAACCACTTTACAAGCTTATTTTTACATGAGTCTATTTGAAGCGTATCAATATGTTGTGGCTTCATTTGCGGAGTAATGCCACAATCAGCATATTTTAACGCCCTGACATATAATGGCTCACGTACGTTACATTGCTGAAGCACATCTGTTGAGAGGATTTCAGCAGGGGCTCCGTCACTTACAATTCGACCATCGTCTACTACTATGATGCGGTCGATGTGACGATATAACACATCTTCCAATCTATGCTCAATAATGACCACTGTTTTCTGTAAATCTTTATGTATTCTATCAATTAAATCTATGGCATGCTTTCCTGTCGCAGGGTCTAAATTAGCAAGCGGCTCATCAAATAACAAAATGTCCACATCATCAACCATCACTCCACCTAGTGCTACTCTTTGTTTTTGCCCACCAGATAAATGATGTAGCGACTGACTCATATACGAATCCATGTCTACCATCTTTGCCACGTCTTTTGCACGCTGTTGCATCTCTTGTTGCGGGGTACAATCATTTTCTAACGAAAAAGCAATGTCTTCTCCAACAGTCAACCCAATAAACTGTCCATCAGGATCTTGTAAGACCGTTCCTACTATTTTTGACAGACTAAATATATCCGCTTGCTTCGTTTCTTTTCCCATGACTTTCAGACTTCCGGTCATATCACCTCTATATGAAAAAGGAACTAATCCATTTATACAATGGCCAATTGTACTTTTTCCAGAGCCTGAAGGGCCAACAATCACGACTTTTTCTCCCTCATAGATTGTTAAATTAATATTATGAAGAGTCGGTTGGGCTTGACTGCGATATTTAAAAGTAAAATTATTAAATTCAATAACTGCCTTTTTCATTCAAATCCCTACAATCTTAATGAGAGGGTCTGGTCCAATCGACCAGCCCTCTTTCTATTT
Source organism: Bacillus sp. HMF5848 (assembly GCF_003944835.1). Lineage (GTDB taxonomy): Bacteria > Bacillota > Bacilli > Bacillales > HMF5848 > HMF5848. Next base: position 619,075 of record NZ_RWIV01000001.1, on the reverse strand, counting down.
ATTTACTTATAGTTTCTTCTTTTTCTAAACTTCCACTCTTTGTACGTGTTTTTGCATAAGCCACTAATAAAATAGTACCTAGCACGCCCACTGTTACAATATTCGCTACACCTGCTACAATTCCTTGTACATACACTTTATTAGCAGGCTCTGCGTAAATCAGGATATCTAGTGTTGGTGCAATTAAGAACCACCCTACTGCTTGCACGATAGCTTGTGAGATATTAAATGCAATGATTTGTTTGACGCCAAATTCACCATCTTGAATATTTACCTTGCGTGTAGCTAAGCCAATTAGTAACCCTACAATCCCTGATACAACAACCCAGCTCCACCATGGTGATCCATAAAAGATCGCATCCTTTAAAGCATGACCAATTAGCCCGATTAATCCTCCTGCTACAGGTCCGAATACAACCGCCATAAGTGCTAAAAATGCATATGTCGTTTCAATCGTTGTATTAGGAATACCTGATGGGATAGAAGCAAAGCGTCCTAAAATTACAAACACAGCTGTACCAATACCTATTGCTACTATTGTTTTTGTTGATAGTGTGTTTTTTGCCATGTGTTCCACTCTCCATTCTTATGTAAGCTTTTTATTTACTTTTTGTAATGTTAAACTCCAATTGGTGCCTGCTTCGACCCGATACGCTTTAGCAAACGAACCTTGATTAATAGCCACACCTAAATTATCTAATGAATTGACATATAGAAGTGGTTCCCCCACTAAACTGTCCGCAAAAGACCTACCGAACGTCATAATATTTTTATATACTTGACGTGTTCCGTTATCAATCGTTACCTCTAATCGATCACCATATTCAATGTACATTTCCTTTAATAGATTACGATGAATATTAGTCCACAAATTCCCGAAACGAACATCTAAAATTTCGATGATACCAGTTATGCTATTATTTGATCTTGTTGGCTTTGATAGCGGCAACTCAACGATTGTATCTAAAGTTGCGGGTGGCCCAATGTCTTCAAATGCAATAGTGCCAGAAGCAAGGCGAGCACCTGTAAAAGCATAAATATCTCTGCCATGAAATGTGTAGGATTCTCCGGAGTTAGGTAGCCTGTTTTTCGTCTCATCTAGAAGACGAACCTCAGCTATGCCACTAAATTCTTTTACATGAGTCAACGTCCCATTGTCTGGTGTAATGATGTACTTATTATCCGCTGTTCTAACAACTATGCTTCTTCTCTCTGAACCAACACCTGGATCTACTACAGATACAAATACTGTACCTTCTGGCCAATACGATACTGTCTGTAAAAGTCTATACGATGCTTCCCATATGTTATATGGGGGAATATCATGAGTTAAATCAAAAATACGAATGGATGAATCAACCGAATTTGCTACTCCATACATAGCACTAACAGCACCATCACTAATTCCAAAATCCGTTTGCAGCACAAGCGCATGTCTCATTTATACTCCTCCGTTCATAGATTTTCCAGCTGAAGGTTAGAAGCCATCACCTCTTTTCTTTACAAAAATAAAAACACCATGCCCCCATGTTTATAAGGACGTGGTGTTAAACACGTGGTACCACCTTACTTCACTACCTTAGGTAGCCTTAGTAAATGATGAGCAACTGCTCTACCATTGTCGTTTTATAACGAGAACGCTACCCGTCGCACCCTACTGATATCTAAATTGATACGTTCAGAATACGAAGCTCAGAGACCATCATTCAGATCAACATTTTTGCTTCTTTTCAGCTACCGAAGCTCTCTTTGAAAAACGAACTGATCTTACTTTTCTCATCACGGCTTTATTTATTATAAAATTACGACAATATTTAGCCCTATAATACAGTACAGCACAACAGATTTCAATATGATATCTGGTATTTTTGTAAAAAAAAGGTGACTATTTCATCCGATATTGTCGGACTAACAGTCACCTTTCCTTTACTTTAATTCTGCCGTAACTACTAATCTTTCTAAATGCGTGTTCGTTTTCCGATCATAAAACCCTGTGCACGTAATTAAATTTAACTGCTGCTTAGGAGTATACCCAAATATATGTGAAATGGGAGCCTGATCATACGGATACGCTTTTTTCTCAGTGACTACAAAGCGTAATGGTGTACTATCATGCTCACCATATAACAGTATTTCGTCTCCCGGCTTTAATTTTTTTAAATGAAAGAACACAGCTGGCCCTTTGTAGCTATCTACATGACCAACGATGACAGCATTCCCATAAGCCCCAGGCTTTGCACCCGGCTCAAACCACCCCGTAATATCCGTTTCTTCCGGCACGTCAACCGCTCCATCCTCTAACAAACCAACAGACGATACGCTTGCATCTACTTGTATAGATGGTATGACAATCCGCTCCGGTACGATGCCAGTTGGTATGTGGACGACTGTTGGTTCTTTTGGGGCTGTCGTTGTCTGTTTAACTTCCTTTATATGTTGCTTTGACGGTTGCTGTGGCTGTTCTTGTTTCGTTTCTAGTTTGATAGGTTCAGAAACTGTCATGTTATCAGAAGCTTGACATGACATTAATACAGCCAAGCTCATAAATGCAATATACTTAACGCGAAACTGCTTTTGTTTTACGAAAGAATACAAGTGTACCAGCCGCACCAATCATAATAGCTGCAAACACCCAAAGCATTGTGTAATCCTGTGAGGCACCCCCAAAGCCTGTCGCTGGCATTTCAGTTGGCACTGCCTGATGCGCTGGATCAGCTAAAGGTAAAACGGTTAAAGCCGGCTCTCCACCTGCAAAACCTACTGCAAGAACAGTATAAAGTGTGTCAGCCTTTAATTCTGTACCTGGTAAAGAAAGAACAACATCCTCTGTACCTGCCACACGAACTTCTAGATCAAGCGTTGCTGGATCAAGCTCAAGATAATTTGTCACACTCTTGAATGGTGCATTTGCAAACACCACATCCCCACCTGTTACTGCTACGTCAACAGCAGGAGCATCTGGAGATAAATGCGCTACGCGAATTTTTGTTTTTCCAGCTGTCGTCATTGTTTCATCATTCATAACAAGTAGTTCTAAATTAGCCACCGTGTTTACCGCTGCAACAGTATACGCTTTACCTGCTTCCACAGCTAATGTTTGCGTAAGTACAGGTGAACCGTCTGCTACTGTTCCTGCCACAAACAATTGAACCTCATGTTCACCAGCTGGTAACATCAAATAACCTGTTGCCGCTTGGAACCCTGCATTTTCAACTACCGTTTCACCATTCACGACAATATCCACAGCTGGTGCATCCGGAGACGCATGAACAATTCGCACCTTAGCCTCTTCATGATGCGCTCCAAACACACTCGTTGTAAACATTCCGAACAACATAACAAATACTAATAGTGACGCCAAACGCTTCATTCTCTCCATCTCCTTTGTAAAATATGTAGTAGGTCATCATTTTCACATCGTTGTACATTAGTTATACAAATACTAAACACAACCTACACCATAGTTATACAATAACCAAATATTGGAGGTCAATTGATATGCGTTTACAATGTGCTGATATTAGAAAACAGGATTTGTACGAGGTCAAAGGGGGGCGGGGAACTCGCTAGAGACTTCTCCTAGAGTTTTGGATAGGAAATGGAAAAATAAAAATATATATCGGGTTCACAAAGTAGAACATTGTCGAACTATGACGGTCCCTGGTACCGCCATAGTTCGACGTTTTTCGCATCCTTGATATGACTGGGTTTTAAACATCACTTAAATTGAGCGTACCACGTACCGACAACCCGCGACTTTTTTCGACATAATTTGACGCAACATCTCATCCTCAAACACGCTCATGTATACACACTCACACATAATTCGCCAATCCTATATAGAATACATAGCAACAAATACGGCTCAATAGACAAAACCTGAACAAAGACTAGCATACACACCCTTTTAAACAAAAAAAGCTCGTCCCCCCTTCCGTCTCCGTTATGGTCGACGGTGTACAAGGAGAAACAAGCACCTTTCATATATCAATTTAGTTAGCTAGCTTTGGTTTGAACTCTTGTTTATCTGACACAATCTCTTCAATGTCTTCAGCCTGTCTGGCACGCTTCATGAAGAATGCTAACACCAATGCGACACTCGCGATACCAGTCGCAACTAGGAATGCAAAATTAATACCTTCAAGCATAGCTTGTGCCATAAGTTGTTGTTGCATCTCTGCCAAAGCTGCTTCAGATGGCTGTGTCGATAAGCCTGCCTCAGCAATTAAATTCTTCGCGACTGTTTCAGTTCGCGTAGACATGATCGTAACAAGTAAAGCCGTCCCAATCGCACCTGACACTTGATTCAATGTATTGTTCATCGCGGTACCATGCGGGTAAAAACGTGTTGGTAATTGATTTAATCCATTCGTTGACACAGGCATCATGACCATGGACATACCAAACATACGGACAGAGTTTAACACAATTAGAAACATGTATGACGTTTCAAATGTTAATTGACTAAACGTATACGTTGTAGCAACTGTAATAGTCAAACCGGTTATAGACAGTATACGTCCGCCAAACTTGTCAAACAATCTCCCTGTAATAGGTGACATGAATGCCATCACAATCGCACCAGGAAGCATTAGTAACCCTGCATCTAAAGGCGAAATACCGCGTAACGTTTGGACATAAATCGGAATCAATAGCATACCGGAAAATAAAGCCATGTTTACAACCATCGTAATGGAAGATGACAAGGTAAACATTGGATACTTAAAGACTTTAAAATTAAGCATAGGACGTTCTAATTTTGCTTGGCGCTGAATAAAGACAAATAATGATATAACACCCACTACGATTGTTGCATATACATGCGGGCTATCCCATCCTTTACTACCTGCCGAGCTAAATCCGTACAGTAAACCACCGAATCCTACACTCGATAATACAACTGATAAGGAATCAAGGTGAAGAATTACTTTTTCTTTTTTATCCTTTAAAAAGAAAAACCCTAACAATAACACTGTTGCCGCAATAGGTGTGACAAAGTGGAATAACATTCTCCAATCGTAATGCTCAATAATCCAACCTGATAAAGTTGGGCCGATGGCTGGTGCAAACATAATAATTAATCCGAACACACCCATCGCTGCTCCTCTTTTTTCAATTGGGAAGCTGATAAGCAATACATTCATTAACAATGGCATCATAATAGCCGTTCCAGAAGCCTGCACCATTCGTCCTGCTAGCAATATAGGAAAAATATGGGCTGCCCCAGCAATTACAGTTCCGACTGTAAATAACCCCATTGCAACTAAAAACAGATGTCGTACTGAATATTTTTCGATTAAATAGGCGGTTGTTGGAATTAAAATCCCGTTTACTAACATAAACCCCGTCGTGAGCCACTGAACTGTTGACGGTCCCACCTGCAAATCCTTCATAATGGATGGTAATGCTATATTCAATAATGTATTATTTAAAAATGCAATAAACGCTCCGACCATTAAAACAGCTAAAATGCCATAAGGTGGGCGGTCATTTTGCGATGTCTTTCGACCCATAGTGATTCCTCCTATTTTTATACACGCAGTTCATAAAATTGAACTATCATTACACATAGACAATATCATATACCAACGGTACAATGAATGCAATTGGTAATTATTAAAATACATAAAACGTTTGTTATACCAACAAAAACCTTGTATTATACTGATTATACTAATAGTACAAATTCCCGAATTAGGTGATTATATGAACGATAGAAAAACACATGTGATTAAATACGCTCATCAATTATTTGTTGAAAAAGGCTTCCAAGCTACTTCTATACAAGACATCCTTGACCATAGTGGCATCTCAAAAGGGACCTTCTACAACTATTTCTCCTCTAAAAACGAACTGTTAATGGCCGTTTTTACAATGCTCTATACTAATATGGAACAGAAAAGAAACGAAATTCTAATAGGGCAGGATGCAGCAAACATAGATATCTTTAGCAAACAAATTGAACTGCAAATCAAAATAAACAGAACAAATAAGCTACTTCTTTTATTCGAGGAAGTCATTGTTTCACACGATGAGGAATTAAAGCAGTTCATAAAACGCGGTCATTTAAGAATGCTAGACTGGCTGTACAATCGATTTGTTGAAATATTTGGAGATAATAAAAAACCATATCTTTATGATTGCGCCATTATGTTTATTGGCATTCTGCATCAAAATCTTAAGTACTATGAAATGATTTATGGACCATACGAAGACCTTAGACCTGTAGTAGCTTACAGCGTTAATCGAATAGCTAACATTGTAGAGGAGGTTTCGGAGAAAGATGAAATACTCCTACAATATGAAGATTTAAGAGACTTTATGCCCTCAACTAAAAACGACAATCATGACGAAATCATCCGTTGTATTACCTCCTTAAAAAAGAAGGCAGCAAACGACATAAAAAGCAATGAATTACTCGAGTTTATCGAAGAAGAGTTATCACACAATAAACAACCTCGTAAATACGTACTTGAAAGTGCATTAACATCATTAAAAGGACTGGACATAGACGTCAGTGAGCTTGTTGCCCTTATTCAAAAAAGCTGATCATCATGAATGATCAGCTTTTTCACATAAAATAACTTGTCACTTTTTCACTACACCTAACGCTAACATACCATATCTATAGAGTCCTTCTTGTTCCTAACAATGCATGCGTAATTTCATAAATCTGCGTTTTATTTAGTCCTCTAATTTGAATATCCGTTCCTTTATCACGAGCATATGAAACATAAGTCATTGTCTTTTCACCTGAGTTCACAAAAATCTCTACGGAATGACGATCAATATAAAATTCAAGTTTAACTTTATCCCGCACTATATCACAATCTGAAATAGTAATCTTCTCACAGTTGTCATAATCTGAATCCAGTGAGATAGTATTTTCCCCACCATCTATGATTACTCGTGAAGCTTTACCCTCTTTACGATTGAGTTCTACTTGAAACTTCGTCTCATCGTTAGAACGAAAGTTCAAACTTAAATAAGCTGCCTGCGTACTCTTTATTTGTAGTACATCCGTTGAATTTAATAAGACGTCTTTATACGTCTCTTGATGCTGAAAATTCTGATTAATATCTTCTACCGGCTGTTGCAGAAGCTTACCTTCTCGTATGCTTAACTTCCGCGGTATAGACATCATGCCATTAAATCCATACTCTTTACAGACTTCATCTTGATACCATACAGGAATCCAACCGATTAAAACCCTCTCGCCATCTTTCCCTTCTGTTGATTGAGGCGCATAGAAATTAGCACTATAGTCAAGATACCCTTGGCTCTCCTGTTGAAAAACACCTTTTTCAAAATCCATTTGTCCAATTACGTAAACAGTCTTTTTCTGTACTTTACCATCATACATCGGGTCACATGGCATGATTGAAAAAATCAATACATCTTTCCCATCTATCCGGAACATATCAGGGCACTCTGTCATTACGTTATCATTCAATTTAGACTGATAGATTGAAGTATAAAATGACCATTTATACAAGTCACTAGACTTATATAAAACAATTTCCCCTCGCCTGTCTGCGTTTCTTACAGCTAACACACAGTAATATAAGTCACCGATTTGAAACACCTTCGGGTCTCTAAAATCATAAATCTTATAGCCTTCAGGCAAATCCTTTTCACTGATAACAGGATTATGCTCATATTTTTCAAAGTTTATGCCATCGCTAGAGTACGCTAAACATTGCTGTTCAATAATTTGCGCTTCATCTCTGTCGAATCCTAAGTTCGGATCAATGTGACCCGTGTACATGACAAACAATTTACCATCTTTCTCTATCGCACTTCCTGAAAAACAGCCATTTGCATCAAATAGCTTGTCATTTGCCATCGCAATAGGTTTATACTCCCATGTAATAAAATCATTGGTTGTTGCATGTCCCCAGTGCATGTCATCCCACACTACTCCATAAGGGTTGCATTGATAGTACAATTGGTATTCACCTTTGTAATATATAAAACCATTCGGGTCATTCATCCAGCCTATCTCTGGTGTAAAATGATACAATGGTCTACTATTCACTTTGTGTTTATTTCTTTGAACGTAAGAGTTTGCTGTTGTTAATTTATCCATGATGCACCCCTTTATTTAATTCCACTTCTCATTGATCCTTCCACAATATATTTTTGGAAGACAATATATAATATAACAATTGGTATAGTTACAATCGTCAAAGCAGCCATAATGTGACTTGTAAAGATATTATACGTATCACTAAAAATAGCATTTAACGCTACTTGAATTGGCATCAAATTGGAGTTTGAGATAGCCATAACCGGCCATAAGAAATCGTTCCAGGATGCTAAGAACGTTAATATCCCCACTGTAATATACATATTTAAGCTGGAAGGGACAGCGATACGGAAGAAACACCCAAGCTCACCAAGCCCATCAATTTTTGCTGATTCAATTAACTCACCCGGGAAGGATAAGAAATGTTGTCTAAATAAGAATATATTCATAACATTCACTATGAAAGGAAGCAAGTACCCTACCATAGTATTAATTAATCCCATTTCATTCACTACTAAAAACAACGGTAAAATAGTCGCTTCAATTGGCACAATCATTAACGCAATAATGAGAATTAATAAGCCGTCTTTATACGGAAACTTATATCTGGCTAGTGCATAACCTGCTAATGAGTTAATAGTCAGTCCAAACACCACTGTAATTGTGGCATATATTAAACTATTAAATACATTTCTAAAAATATCGTAGAAACCTAATAGCTCTATATAAGATTTAAATGTTAAATCGGAGAAATTAGGAACAATAGCAAAAATAGTCCCTATATCCTTATAAATTGTGTCATCAATTTTAAACGAAGATACTATCATCCATACAAGAGGAACAAGGAATTGGAGTGCAACTGCTGTAGCAATTACGTAAAACAGGACTTTTTTGAATATCTTCAATTTACTTGCTCCTCTCTAAATAATTTTTTTATAATAATAGATACTACAACCAACATTACTGTGAATACGAGCGTTATAGCACTTGCATACCCAATATTTCTATGCCGATATCCATACTCATAAATATATTGAAGAACTGTCATTGTAGCATAATCAGGTCCTCCACCAGTCATAACCATTGGTTGCACGATAAGTTTAAACGCTTGAATGGTAGTTGTAATTACAAGAAACATTGTAATAGGTTTTAACGAGGGCAATGTAATATATAAGAACTTATAAATGCCGTTTGCTCCATCAATATCTGCTGCTTCATATAAACTGTTATCAATATTCTTTAAGCCCGCCAAGAAAATCATCATTTGATAGCCAGCGCCTTGCCAAGCTGAAATTACAACGATCGTTGGCATAGCCTGATTGGCACTTGAAAGGAACGGTTGTGCTGGTAGTCCTAAGCTTACTAGAATCTCATTAATTAAACCGGACGTAGGATTAAGCATAACTGTCCATAAAATAGAGATAACAACTAACGATAACACAGCAGGAGAGAAATAGGCTGTTCGATAGAAGCTATTCCCTTTAATATTTGTATTGACTATAAGAGCCATACCTAATGCCATAGCCAACTGAAGTGGCACAACTAAAAATACAAATTGTAATGTATTGAAGATTGTTTTCCTCAACACTTCATCGCTTAGCATTCTTTCAAAATTTTCCAACCCAATAAACTGCTTATCATTCGGCTTTAACAAATAATAGTCAGTAAAACCATACGTAAACGCTAAAAAGATTGGCAACACAATAAATAGAAACGCGAGTATGATAGCTGGTGTCAAAAATCCATACGCTGCCACAACTTCACTTTTTTTGTACTGAACATATGATTTACGCAAAGTTACACATCCTTTATTAGGGATGAGGTTACCCCCATCCCCCCTATAACGTTCTATTTTCTATACTTTTCAAACTCTAAATCTATTTTCTTCACTGCATCATCTAAATATTGCTTAATAGTTTCTGGGTCAGTTGCTTTGTTTTGCGCAATCTTTAAGATGACATCTCTAGCAAATGTTTCAGACAAATATGGATATCCTGGAGAGACAGGTCGTGCTTTGTTTGTATTCTCAACTTGATATTTCAGCACTGACCAAGCTTCGTTATGATAAGGATTATCCGTATTTGTTTCAATTACATTAATTGAATTGATTCGAGCTGGAATTGAACCGTTTGCATGGTAATATTCCTCAGCCGCTTCATCATTATTTAACCATTCCATCACTTCCACAATCTGTTGAAGTCTTTCTTCATCTTCTACTTGCGCACTTCTTACAAACGCCCAGCTTCCTGATGGCGTATATAATCCATCGTAATTTTCATCCATCTTTGGGTATCTTACTGTTCTAAACTTCAAATCTGGATAGTTATTTTTCATTTCGTTTACATACCAGAACCCAGCTACAGCGAGGGCTGATTTACCAGTGTTGAATGTTTTTTCTGATTCTGATGCATTCGCTAACGGATCGCCAGCAAATAATTGTGCATACTTCAGCATTGCCTCTACACTCTTCTCACTGTTTAACACACCATTAACTGTTACACCATCTTCTGCAACGATATTAGTGTCGTTCCCCCAGAATAATGGTGTAAAATAGTAAGTTCCTAACTCATACGCACCGGCTGGAATATCAGTTAACAATAAGCTAACAGCGATTTCATAATCTACATACGCATGGTTGTCTGTCATTTTTGCAAAATCATCAATTTCTCTTGCTAGCGCTACGAATTCATCCCAAGTCCAATCCTCATCAAATGACGGTACCATTGCTTTTACTCCTTCAGGTAACGCATTAATCATGTCTTCGTTATACATAATTGCTACTCCTGAATCTTGGTAGCCCATCGCATAAAACTTACCATCTACAGTACCTTGTGCAATCATCGCATCTGTAAATCCGTCTTTAAATCCTGGTGACATATAGTCATCTAAATCTCCAACAACACCAGCTTCCACATATGCTGCTACGTCTGGACCATCTAGCGTGAAGATATCTGGCGTATCATTCGCAGTAATAGCTGCATTTAATTTATCGATGTACCCTGATCCAGCACCTGCTCTTGTAATGTTTTGAATTTCAACCTGAATTTTATCGGGATTTTCTTCGTTATACCTCGCCACTCGATCTGCGAACATTTTACCCTCTGGGTGATCCGCCGACGCTTGTGTCCAAATAACAATCTTTTCATCCTTGTTTGAATTACAACCTACTAATGAAACCAATAACACTAAAGCTAAAACAGAAAACAGTAACTTTTTCATATTTTCATAGCCTCCTTGAACTTTTGTGAATTCGTATTCACGTTAACGTTTTCATATTACAACGTATCAATTGATAAAGTCAATATATTATTTCTTGTTTTTTTAAATAAAGTTGAATAATACAGATTAAACCAATGGAATTAGCCTTTGATAATCTTGACGATAAATCTATCATCTCCAGATAGAACCTAACCAAAACCTGAATACGTATTCTTTTTTCGAAAAATACCCTTTCCATCAGATCATTAAAATGTGCTATAATATCTTTGAAGGAGCGGCTGATATGAAGAAAATTACTATGAAAGAAATTGCTAAGCTTGCAAATGTGTCTCAACCTACTGTTTCTCGTGTGATAAATGGTAATAAAGGGGTAAATGAAGAAGCAGCAAAGAGAGTCCTTGATGCCATTCAAAAAGTCGGATATGTACCAAATAAAGCAGCACAAACTCTTAAACAAAGCAATTCCAAGATAATTGGTGTTTGTGTCAGTGAAATATACAACCCGTATTTTGTGGAACTAATCGATACATTAGAACTAGAAGCACGTAAGAAGGATTATAATATAATTTTTCATAATTCAAAACACAATCCCATTACAGAATGGGAAAATATTCAAAACTTTATCGCTAGACAAGTGGATGGAATTATTATCGTTCCTACTAGCGATTACAATATACAAAAAATTAAAGATTTACGCACCCCTGCCATTTCTATCACACAAAACAAGAAACATATCGATAGTGTAGGACTGGATCACAGAAAAGGGGGTGAATTAGCTGCTGCAAGCTTCATTCACAGCGGGCATAATTCGTTTGCGTATATAGGAACGACCCCTGAAGACGAAAAATTAATTGGCTTTAAAAGCTGTTTGTACGAAAACGGGTTTTCTTTTGATATGAAAAATTATATCCACGTAGAAGAGTCATCGACTAATAATTATCTCATGCGTCGTGATTTAGAAAAGTATTTTAACAGGGTAGGTCAGCCTGATTTTACGTGTGTATTTGCGACGAATGATATCGTGGCACTTGAATTCATGAAATTAGCACAAGAAAAAAGCTTAAGCATCCCTAAAGACATCGCTGTCATTGGGTTTGATGATACGTTCTTAGCAAAAATCACCGGTCTTTCAAGTGTTCACCAACCAGTAGAAAAAATGGTTAAAACAACGTTCTCTATCCTTATGAATCGAATCGAAGATGGCACTTCATCCGAACTTGTGGATATAAAACTAGAGCCTACACTTATTACAAGACAAAGCTCTAATATAAAAAGAACCTGACAATTTCATGAATTGTCAGGTTCTTTTTTAGTGTTGTTAAATCACATGCGGAATAAACATTTTTGTTTCCTGCATATACCTTCTGTAATCATCCCCAAACTCTTTAATCATGTCCCGCTCTTCACGTTTCGCTAAACGCACGTACATATAAATAATAACGGGAAACATCAGCAATGTTGGCAACGTTGCCCATTCTGCAATCATACCGAACGATAACAGTAACAAACCAATATATTGCGGATGGCGAATATACTTATAAACACCTGTTTTAACAAGTGTACCCTTCCCCGTTTCCTTTGACCAATACTGTTTATGAATATTCGACCAACCATTTATGATTAGTATGAGAGCAATAACTGCACACCCAACGTTGATATACATCCCCCAAAATCCAATCGACGACACTAGCGTATGGCCCCACAAAATACCTTCAGGTAGAGTTTTGCCAATAACCCATGAAATCACATACATACTGAATGGAATACCATGCATTTCAATCGCAAACGCAATGACAAACGCAAGAAATGCGCCAGTGGGCTTTTTATCCATTTTTCTATAAAACGGAAGAAAGAACAGCACCACACTATACAATACAATGAAAAATACGACTCCAAACCAATTGTTAAAGTGACTAGCTAATGTTTCCATTAAAAAGACCTCCTAAGATAAGCTCTATTTGATTTCCTTGCTTTAACTATAGCAACCTATACTTAAATAGAGCTGAGGCTATTCTTAAGTGTTTCTTAAATCTTACCCTAATTTATCTTAAATGGAATCAAGGTCTTAAACAAAGATCACTTTTTCAAACAAAAAGAGGCACTAATCCTGATTGGATCACTGCCTCTAATCCCTTGTTAAGTTATCAAAAATACACGCTAGTCTATTTTCCTAATATCATAGAAAAATAATTGAACGATAAGAAACCCAAATACAGTCACGCCAACTGTCCCCCAAACAAATAGAGGACCTTGCAAAATTCGATTTATTATAAAATAATCAACGGCTGGTATTAATACAATGGGACTTAAAAGGGACAATATCAAGCTTAGTATCAACTTTAACCATTTCCTATCTTCAATACATCTCATTTTAAAGCAAACAAAACTTACACTAATAAGTAATATACAAGTTATTATAGCTACTGCTTCCATCAGGCTCGCTTCCTTTCCCCCGTGGATTGTGACACATAGATTTCGCTGTTTCTACACATTTGTAACATTTTATTTTACAGGTCAAGCCAGCCCTTAAATATTATAGCGTGTTCAACTTGGCTCTGCTTTTGGAAGTTGAATTATAAACTCACACCCAGCATGTTCGGTCGTGATTAACTCAATACGCCCCCCGTGAGCTGTAATTATTTTATCAACAATCGCCAACCCTAGCCCTGTACCACCAGTTTCGGAATTTCTTGCCCGATCAACACGAGCAAATGGCTGAAAAATAGTCTCTGCATGCTCAGCTGGAATCCCTACACCATTATCGCTAAATGTAATGAATACAACATCATTTTGCGTTTTGACTTTAATACTCACATTAGTGCCAGCATGATTATACTGTATTGCATTAGATACTAAGTTTTGAAAAACTCGATTCATTTGTCTCGTATCTAGCTTAGAGTATATCTCAACATCTGGAATGTCAAAATCATATGTAAATCCAGCCTCATCGAAGCTTGGGATAGCACTAATCATTCTTTGCCTTACATATTCACACACATCTACTTCTTCCTTTATAAGCTGGAATTCAGGACTGTCCATTTTAGACAACTCAAACATGTCGACAATTAAGCTGTTAGCACGGACACTGTTCTCATAAATAATGTTAATGTACGATTCAAAATTCTCCTTTGTCATAGTACCGTTATTACGAAGTAGCTCAGCGTAGCCCATGACACTTGCTAGTGGATTTTTCAAATCATGAGATACATCTAACACGAGCTTTTTTCGGTTTTCTTCTGACTGCTTTCGTAACGACATTTCCTCTTCTATGCGCTCTGCCATAGCATTAAAAATGCCAGCTAATTCGCCAAATTCATTTTTTGTTCTTAACTCAACTCTTGCGGTATAATCACCATCCCGCAATCGCTTAGCACTTTTATAAAATTGCTTTAACGGGTTAACAAAGCTAATAGATGTTAGTTTAGAATAAATAAATGTACTTCCTGCTAACAATATCAAATAAAACATCACCACACTAACCAGTACAGTCACGACATTCTGCGTATCAACAGATGTATACTCTTTGTTACTAACAATCTGAAAATCTATTCGTAAAGATGTAGGAAATGTGACTACTAACCAAAACCTTTTATTGGGGTTATATGCAATATCATAGTTGAAGGGAATTCCTTTGCTTTTACTTGAGGTTAAAAAATCGGTGAATTGTTCTACGGTGAGAGTGTCTGTTTTAAAAGTATTCAAGCCTGCCGTCAACACAATCTCATACGACTGATCAATGACTTGCACACCTCCGCCATTATCTATAACAGGCGCGAGATCAATTTTCTCGTAGTCATCCTGCATTAAACTATCAGCGGTGTAATTGCTTTTTACAAGCGTATTCATAATCATGTGATTAGCGAAATCCAACACCAAAAGTGTTATAAACGTAATGATAATCGAGATAATGAACATAATGGCGTAATTGAATAAAAATCGATTGGCAATACTTCCCCTCATGACTGCGCCTCAAATTTATAACCGATGCCACGAATCGTTTTTATATATTGTGGCTTACGTGGGTCATCTTCCACTTTATTTCGAATATGGCTAATATGCACCATAATCGTATTATCGTCGTAAAAAATATCTTCTTCCCATACGGCTCGATATAGCTGCTTTTTCGTAAATACTCTTGCTGGATGCTCCATTAAATATTCTAGCAGCTTATATTCCTTCGCGTTTAATTCAATTAATTGCTCGTTCTTGTAAACACAGCATCCATCCTTATGTAACACTAAGTTTCCATATGTAAGCTTTGATAAAGGGTTGTCGATACGATTCGCTATGTAATCGTGGTTTCTTCTTAAGTGCGCCTGGACTCTTGCTAGTAATTCTCCCGTGCTAAACGGTTTAACAAGATAATCGTCTGCTCCTAATCCAAGCCCTAATATTTTATCCATTTCCTCTCCTCTCGCTGTTAAAAAAATAACAGGAATCGTACTCGTCTCACGGATTTTTCGCAATAGGTTAAAGCCATCAAGTCTTGGCATCATCACATCTAGTATAGCCAAATCAACTTGTTCTTGCTGCAACACCTCAAGAGCTTCTATTCCATCCTTCACGGCTAATACAGAATAGCCTTCTTGTTCAAGATTTAGTTTTAATAGATTTCTAATATCCTTTTCATCTTCAGCTATTAAAATATTCAAAGTACAACGCCCCCTATTTAATTAGGATTCTGAGTTGTTCTCCCTCATTTTACTATTTAAATAAACGTTTGTTTAGATGTATGTTCTTATTTTCGTACTAAATAAACGTTTGTTTAGACATCTGTTCGTGTTTTACCTTGTTTATCAAAACATATAGAGTCGTAAATCTCTTCAAAAAAACATAAAAAGATGCCTGCAACCAGCAGACACCTACAAAGTAAATAGCGGATATACCAGTGGCAACAAAAGGGATGTCAAAATGGCGGCCATCGCCATTGCCACACTCGAAACAGCCCCTTGAAGGCGTCCCTCAATCGCAGCTTGACTCGTGCCAATTCCATGCGATACGGTGCCTATGGCTAAACCTCGAGAAAACTCATCTTTTAACCGAACAACATTTAGAATAGTAGGACCTAATATTGCACCAAACATCCCCGCTGTAATAACAAAGGCAGCAGCAAGTGTAGCGTCTCCCCCTAAAATATGAGTAAGCTCAATGGCAACTGGTGTCGTTACGGCTTTTACGGCAGCAGCAGCTTGAACAGTTTCTGATCCCCCGACTACCCATGACAACAAAATAGCGGAAGCAACGGTAGCTACTGTCCCCACTACTATCCCAGTGATAGCTGGCAACAATTTTTCTCTTATTACCACTCTATTGTGATAGAGTGGCACAGCTAACGCCACCGTAGCAGGTCCAAGCATAAATGTCATGATATCTTTTGCGGGTGTATAGGCTTCATATGAGATGTCCATAAAAGATAAGATAGTTATGATAACGATTGTTGCTGAAAATACTGGCGTAGTAAACGGTGACAGCACCCTCATAGATAACAACTTAGCTCCTATATATATAACAACTGTTATAAAAATACTAAATAGAGTGAGACTGCTCATGTTTATGATCTTCCTTTTCTACTTTCGATAAATACTGTGTTAAAAACCCTGATACAAGTAGGCCAATTATGGAGCTCCCTAAAATAATCCCTAACCATTGAAGTCCATTTGTTTTAATTAATCCACCATAATTCATTAACCCTACTGCTATCGGTACGAAGAAAAAGGCTAAATGTCTGTTGAGGAAGGTAGCACCTCTTTCAATATACTGAATCTTTATGATTCCTGAGACTAATAAAGCATATAACACGATCAATCCAAACACACTTGCAGGTATTGGTAATTGTACCAACTTAACTATATAATCTGATACAGCATACACAAGCCAAATTAAAAATAACTGTGCAGCGAATTCAACAAACTTTTTCAAGCGAAACGTTCCTTTCATTCTTTATAAAAAACCCACTCTTTAAAATAACACAAACTTATTGTAATCCGATATGCTAATTGTTGGATTTCAAACAAAAAGATGATTACCAATAGGCAATCATCCCCTCTTTATCATCAACCTCCGAAAAATAAATCTAAAATATTAGAGGCTGCCGACGTCTTTTTATTATAAAACTCCGAATACCCACAGTTTTTACAAAACACAACCGTAAACGTATTATGTTGAATATCAAACATTTTAGATAACCCTGCACCCGACATCGACACATCTTTCGTTCCTGCATCCTTACTTCCGCACTTTATACATCCTTTGTCGTTCATACATATCACACCTCTCAGCGGGTTTACTTACCATTATACCGTACCCAACTAACATTTACAGAAAACCCCAAAGAAACTTTTTTTAAAAAATTACAATTAACAACTTGCTAAAACTAATAACATTAGTTATTATAAAACTAATAACATTAGTTAACAAAAAGGAGCTTGATATTCATGCGTCTTATAAAGGAACAAAATGTGTATCAACTGTCATTTATGCCAAACTTTTTTCCGGTTAATTGCTACTTGATTGAGGAGGAAGATAGCCTAACTTTAATCGACGCAGCTCTTCCTAACAGTACGAAAGCAATTATCGCAACAGCTAACAAAGTAGGGAAACCTATTTCTCGTATCGTTTTAACACATGCACATGGAGATCACGTCGGTGCTCTTGATGAATTAAAACGTTTGTTACCTGATGTAAAGGTATATATTTCGAGGCGAGATGCCAAGTTGTTAAAAGGAGATAAATCACTTGAAGCAAACGAACCAAATGCTCCTATTCGTGGCGGTGTTCCTAACAGCATCCAAACGAAACCAGACATTCTTCTAAGCGATGGGGATATGATTGGTTCTTTGCTTGCCATTTCAACACCAGGACACACACCAGGGTCTATGTCCTTTAAGGATACTCGAAGCGGTATCATCATAGCTGGGGATGCCATGCAAACAAAAGGAGGAGTTGCTGTGTCTGGTCAACTCAAACCTCTTTTCCCTTTTCCTGCTATGGCAACGTGGCATAAGGAAACAGCACTACAAAGTGTTAAGAAACTTTTGCAACATCATCCTTCTGTACTGGCTGTTGGTCATGGTAATTTTTTAAAACAGCCTGAAGCTGCAATCGTTAAAGCAATAAAAGAAGCGGAAGAAAGAATAGCTGTTATTTCTTGATAGGAGGAAACACAATGTCACCACGTATCGGACTTGATTTATACGTAATCTTAGAGGCAGCAACAGAACTAGCTGATAAAGATGGGTTAGAATCTGTGACTCTTGCTTCTTTAGCCAAAAAACTGCAAATACGTCCACCTTCTCTCTACAACCACTTTGATGGGCTAGGTGGGCTACGAAAAAAAATGGCCGTTTATAGCATGAGGAAGCTATATGATGATTTAGCGGATGCCACTATTGGTAAGTCAGGTGACGAGGCTATAATTTCGTTAGGACACGCTTATATAACATTTGCTCGGCAGCATCCTGGTTTATATGAAGCGAGTATTCACGCTCCAGACCCGACAGATAAAGAAGTGAGTGAGGCTGGCAGTCAAATTGTTACTCTAGTCGTGAAAGTATTACAGGCTTATAATCTCGAGGACGAAGCCGCTCTACACGCCGTCAGAGGGTTACGAAGCATTTTACACGGCTTTGCCTCATTAGAGCAAAAAGGCGGGTTCGGCCTTCCATTAGACCTTGATCATACTTTTCATTTATTACTTCAATCTTTTCTGGCAGGAATTCATACATTTGAATCTAAGCAAAAATCATAATGTACGATAATATGTTCAGGTGGTGTGTTTTATGATGATGCTTAATCTCACACTTAGGTTTTTATTAGAGCTATTCGCGTTAACAGCTTTAGGATACTGGGGCTTTCAAATTGGTCAGTCACCGATTAGTAAGGTTACATTAGCAATAGTATTCCCTGTACTTGTTGCAGTGGTATGGGGGACATTCGGTTCACCAGCTGCCCCCTTTCGACTTAGTGGCTCCGCACGGCTATTACTCGAGATAACTATTAATGGACTGGCTACTATAGGATTGTATATAACAGGTCATCCTTTATTAGCCAGTATATTTGCTGTAGTTGTCGTTATCAATCGTGTACTTATGCATATATGGGAACAATGAAATCTGGTTCTCCTAGTCAATTTTTTCGAAAAATTTTATTAGATTACAAGTATAAAAGTTGAGAAGAATGGAAATTATGGTATTAAGAGATAAATTTCCATGTAGGAGGGCCGAAGAATGAAAGCAGAGGAACTATTACCTGAAGTGTTACCTGAAACTCTTGATCAATTTTTAGAGCTTCTTATAAATCTAATTTAAGCGTAACAAAAACATAGCATACAAGAACAAGATGCCCGAATCGGTGACAAAGAAGTTCTATGATATAGGTGCAAACCTCAATGATTTGGATGTGAAATTCGAATAGAGGGTACACCCTAGATAGGCTATACACCCCCTTCACTTAACAATATTAAACTCATAATCTATCTAACCTGTTCATCCGGTCGTTCTCGTTTTTAATAGAGCGACTTGTTTTAATCTAGCTAGTTTATTTTCTCAAGAATTAAGTACTGTACATGTACACCTTCTGAATCAAACTGTACAATTAGCTGCTCACCATTCACCTCATATACCCAGCCGTCACAGCGTTCATTATTGCCACACGTATTTGTTACGATACCTTCATTTGGTTGACCATACGCTGCTAAAATATCGTTCTTTGTTTTTGGAAGATTTATAGTTTCCATGTATGGTGGATAAACATATAATTTAATTACTTTCTTGGACTGTTCGGCTAGGTTGATACGAATGCCAACTCCATCATCTGCATACGTTAATGAATGACTGTTATCAAGTTGATCACTTTTTAGAGGTTGTCCAAAAGTATCCATCACATCCTCAAAAACTTGTCCTAACGTAAAGCCATTGATATGAAGTACTTCAGGCAAATCCCCAACAACTACTGGGGTTGATTCCTCTAATTCACTTTCCTCAACGTTCTCCTTTGTTACGTTTTCAGTACAACCCACAAATACTAACAAGAAGAAGCTCAACATTAAGTAAATTGGTTTTTTCACGCTACCACCCCTTCCATATTATACCATACAATTCATATCCTCTCTTCTTATACAGAGACTAGTAGTTGCTTTCATTCTTGCTTATAGCAAGGATATTAACCAAGCATCTAGTAGATAGTCGAAGCTGCTGACTTATTAATGGATGTTGAGTGTTGTAGGCACAGTGCACCTTTTTCAACAGGAATTGTACATTTACTAGGACAGTTGCACCATTCTCAGTGAAAATCACACCACCAACTGGATAGTAGGGCAAGTTTATTTTCATTCATAAAAAAACTGCCTACCCAGTGGATAGACAGTATTGGCATTATTTAAACAACTTTACGTACTCACCATATCCTTCTTCTGCTAACTTTGATTTCGGTACAAAGCGAAGTGCTGCTGAATTTATACAATAGCGCGCTCCATCCGGCCCAGGTCCATCATCAAACACATGACCGAGATGAGAATCTGCTGTTTTGCTACGCACTTCAATACGACGCATACCATGAGATGTATCTAAATTTTCCTCAATTTCACTTCGGCGTATTGGCTTTGTGAAGCTCGGCCAGCCACAGCCTGCATCGTACTTATCTAACGAGCTAAACAACGGTTCTCCAGAAACGATATCCACGTATATCCCTTCTTCTGTATGATTCCAAAACTCATTCTGAAACGGAGGCTCTGTACCATTTTTTCTCGTTACTTCATATTGAATAGGAGTGAGCTCTTTACGAAGCTCCTCATCACTTTTTACCTTTTTCCAATTTTCGCGGATAAACCGAGCCCGCCCTGAGCCTTCCTTGTACATGTTGTAGTGGAAGGAATTCTTTTTGTAGTAGTATTGATGCTTTTCTTCTGCTTTATAAAAAGGACCTGCTGGTATAATATTTGTTACAATCGGCTTTTGAAACTTACCACTCTTAGCAACCTCTTGTTTGGAAGCCTCAGCTTGTTCTTTCTGCGCTTCATTATGATAGAAGATTGCGGTTCTGTATGAATCTCCGCGATCGTTAAACTGTCCACCCGGATCGGTAGGATCAATTTGCTGCCAATAGAGCTCTAGCAAACGCTTATACGGAAACACATCTGGATCAAACGTAATCTGAACGGCTTCATAATGACCTGTTGTTTCTGAACAAACCTCTTCATATGTAGGATTTTCTTTATGTCCACCTGTGTAGCCCGAAATGACCTCTTTAATGCCTGGTTGCTCATCAAAAGGCTGTACCATACACCAGAAACAACCTCCTGCAAATGTTGCTTTTTCATATTGTTCAGTCATCTTGCTATCACTCCTTATATCTAATATTTTCACATTACTTACCATACATTATCCTCTAAAATATATAATGAATACAAGTAACTGCGCTCGTTTAAAAACACTTACGATAAATTACCGATTTGCTAACTTTGCTTTACTCATAAACACCGTTAACCCGATTTTGCGACAAACTGTTACATAATGCATTAAGGTTAATAGAACGGCTCCCATATTCATGCCGATAATAATACCGTCCATTTGCAGGCTTTTCATAGATCCTAAAAAATACATAAGTAAAAATGAACAAATAGTTGACCATACAGCATGCCACAAAGCCTCTTTCGCTAATCCGAGCCCTATTAAATATGCTTGCAGAGGCATAACAAAATAATATGCTAAAAAATGCGGCGTAAGTAACTGTAAATATCCAGCGGCTGCTGATCTTTCAAAAAACAAGCCTGTTAAAGGCTCTGCAAAAAAATAAAAGATTATAATAGCTGGTATACCATACAGTAATGTTAACTTCATAACTTGATTAAGCAATCGTTGCAATTGTAAATAGTCATGCTTAGCGGATGCCTCTGCTACTGTGGGAATAAGCACAACTAGGAATGAATGCGCGATAAACATAGAGAAAAAACCAATGGTAAAAGCAACTCCCGACAGCTTTCCAAACTGCGCCGTTGCCATTGCTTCGGCTAGTCCTGCATTCATTAACGCAATCTTCACTAAGAATGGCTTCACAGCAAACGTAAAGGCATAAAAGAGACGCACACCCGTCATGGGAATTGACACAGACAATAAGCTTTTTCTAACATCGGTCCCCTTAACCTTCGCGCTTGGCTTCATCTTTTCGGAATTCATTTGCACCATTAGCGCTAACGCTAGATAGGCAAATACAACAAATTCACTTGCAATCACTGTGCAAATGGCCACTAATAAAGCTATGTCCTGCTCAAATTGAAATAAACGATACACAAACACTAGCAGAAGAAGCTGTATCCCTTTTCTTAAAAAGTTTGCAACAGCTATTTTTCCCATCTGCTGTGCACCCATAAAATATCCTCTCGCCACCGCTGAAAAAGACACAATGGGTATTAAAATAAAGATAAGCTTACGTACATACGGATGGTAGTCGTTGAACACCGGTACGTTTGGTAAAACTAAAGCAGCAAGAATTGATAACAGTACCGTAATAAGAAGAGCCAAGCTTAAGGCATGTAGCAACATATATCTATGAAACTGTCTTTCTTTTTCAGCAATAAATTTTGAAATAGATACTGGAAGCTCGGCACTAGCTAATATCGCAATGAGCATAATTGTCGGTAAAATGGACACGTATAGTCCTAGACCTTGCTCACCAAGCTCCCTAGCTAAAATAATATTAATTACGAATTCAAGACTTTCACCAACGAAGGCCGCGATGGCTAAAAATAGTACTCCTCGATAAAATTGCCTCATCATGCTGTCTTTGTCACTCTCCTAAGCTTGTCGAATTTCTGTAACAAATTACCCACATATCCAAAGATCTCATCTGAAGCCCGTACACTCGATATATCTATACTATGAGACAACCTATATATATATGAAAATGTTATTTGTAAAATATGGAATTTAAATTTATAAAAGGAATATTGAGAAATTTGTCGAAGTCTTGGAAGTAGATTTAATTTTGGAGGACTAGACTGTGAGAAAAAAATGGAACGATAGCTGGACGATCTTAGTTTTGTCGAAAACGAACCAAGCCATAATCCAACGTAGATTCCACAAAATACCGATATATATCATCGCTTTATCCATATTGAGCTTTTTAATTGTAACCTCTAGTTTAAGCTATTTTTACTATCAACATATACAAGACTTAAAACAGGAGAAGGAAACATTAAACAATGCATTACTTAAGCAAGAAACGATAATTTCTGATTTAATGCAGGAAAAAAGCCACCTGATTGATGAGTCATCGAAAACAGCAGAGAAAATGTCAGAACTGCTTATAATTGAAAAGAAAATTCGTGAAGTGTTAGATGAATTAAATCCAGACCAAATCGGGGCCTCTTCAATACAAAACAATCCTAACGGAGGGCTTGGTGGACTAGAACAGACTCTTGTTAAAACAGCCCCTGTAAACTTTATCCATACATCACAAGACAATATAACAACTATTGATGCCGAGATGGTTACGTATTTCCGTAACGTACTAGAAAATATAGAATATCTTAAGCTACAGCTCGCCGAGCTTCCTGTTATATGGCCCACGGATAGTCGGATTATCACATCAAAATTTGGGACTCGAAAAGACCCTTTTACGAGAAGGTTGTCCTTCCATGAAGGGTTAGATATAGGTGGGACGAGACAAAACTCGATCTTTGCCACAGCAAATGGTGTCGTTCAGTTAGCCAGCTATGATGGTGGCTACGGACTATCTGTTGTGATAGAACATCTTGACGGGTACACAACACGATATGGCCACTTATCTAAAATACATGTAAATGTAGGAGACACTGTGACACAGGGACAAGTCATTGGCAAAATGGGAACGACCGGTCGAAGCACAGGTGTTCATTTGCACTATGAAATTTTAAAAAATGGGAATTATACGGACCCTTATACATACGTAGAATTTTTAAACCGAGAGGATGAAATGGATGTTGACTAAAAAAGCGAAAGTATCAGCTATCGATACGATTATTGGTAGTGGAACAACAATTGAAGGTAACATTAAAAGCTCATCTAGTATCCGTGTTGACGGTGTTGTGAAAGGTGAGATACATTGCGAAGGTGACTTAACGATTGGAGCAGATGGACGCGTAGAACATAAAGTGAGTGCACGAAACATTTACGTGGCAGGGACCTTATCTGGTGACATTGAGGCTACTGCGTTATTACATGTACTGGCTACGGGACATGTCTCTGGCGATATTAAAATGAATGCCATCATTATAGAAGAAGGTGGCCGATTTGAAGGTACGAGCCACATGCAACTTTCCTCTCAAAATGATAATTCAAAAAACACAAAAGGAAACCAAAAGAACACAAAAGCTAGTTAGTTGTTAAAATATGTTTATTTTATACCTACATTATTAGTAACTATATACACTCCTACTTTGGAATGTATATAGTTTTTTTAGATAGACGAATACACGAAAAAACACAGAGGATTTTTACATCCTCTGTGTTTTCTTTTTGTCATATTTCACTAAAACATACGACCTTACTTTGGGTTATAAAACTTCAGTAATAGTTATTCTGAATAAACACTTTCTGTTACTGTTTCATCAGTGATATCTAATATTCTTGCATCGCTTATAATTCTGACATCACTTATAGTTACAACTGTCGTTGTTGTATCGCCATTAATTTCACCAAATTCAAATACGATTTTTCCGTTGTTAAATGTTTCTTCTGTCATGGTAAATGAATAGGCATAGAGTTTTGTTTCTGTTCCTAAAACATACGTTTCTGTTGGTGCGTAAGCAGTCCACCATGGATTATCACTTAGCGCCTTTCCAACATTCACATTAATCGTTTTAGGTGCTTCGGCACTCGCTTCAAACATAACTACATATTCTTTACCATTCTCAAATGTCATGCCTTCTTGGAATACCTGTGGAGAATAGGCACCACCTACACTTGTTACATCAACAGTTAACGTTGCATCCTCAACAGTTAATGTACCTGCGCCAGGGCCTGACCATTCATCATTTTCCCATATATTCCATGCCGTATTATCCGTTATTGAAGAAAGTTTTACAACATTAACATTGTCAATCGTGACAGTTGTTGTCGTCGTATCTCCATTGATTGTACCAAGTTCAAATACGATTCTTCCATTGTTAAACGTTTCTTCTGTCATGGTAAAGGTAAAATTGTATGCCTTCATCGTGGTATCTAATACATACGTTTCTGTTGGTGCGTATGCAGTCCACCATGGATCGACAGTCAAGGCTTTTCCTACATTTACATTAATCGTCTTAGGTTCTGCAGATTTAGCGGTAAATGATACAAGATAAGTTTCTCCATTTTCAAATGTCATGCCCTCTTGAAATACCTGTGGAGAATAGGCACTACCTACACTTGTTACATCAATCGTTAGTTTTCCTTCTTCATTAGTTAATGTACCTGCGCCATTACCAGAATAGGCATCTTTTTCCCATATTTGGAACAAATCATCTATTATTATATTGTCATCAAAATCATAATAGACACTTTCTGTTACTGTTTCTTCTACTGGCTCCTCGACGGTAGTTTCATCAGTGATATCTAATATTCTTGCATCACTTATAATTCTCACATCACTTATAGTTACAACTGTTGTTGTTGTATCGCCATTAATTTCACCAAATTCAAATACCATTTTACCGTTATCAAATGTTTCTTCTGTCATGGTAAATGAATAGGCATACGTTTTTGTTTCTGTTCCTAAAACATACGTTTCTGTTGGTGCGTAAGCAGTCCACCATGGATCTGCACTTAGCGCCTTTCCAACATTCACATTAATCGTTTTAGCTGCTTCCGAACTCGCATCAAACATGACTACATATTCTTTACCATTCTCAAATGTCATACCTTCTTGGAATACCTGTGGAGAATAGGCACTACCTACACTTGTTACATCAACAGTTAACGTTGTACCGTCAACAGTTAATGTACCTGCGCCAGGGCCTGACCATTCATCATTTTCCCATATATTCCATGCCGTATTATCCGTTATTGAAGAAAGTTTCACAACATTAACATTGTCAATTGTGACAGTTGTTGTTGTCGTATCTCCATTGATTGTACCAAGTTCAAATACGATTTTTCCATTGTTAAACGTTTCTTCTGTCATGGTAAATGTAAAATTGTATGCCTTCATCGTGGTATCTAATACATACGTTTCTGTTGGTGCGTATGCAGTCCACCATGGATCTTCAGTCAAGGCTTTTCCTACATTTACATTAATCGTCTTAGGTTCTGCAGATTTAGCGGTAAATGATACAAGATAAGTTTCTCCATTTTCAAATGTCATGCCCTCTTGAAATACTTGTGGAGAATAGGCACTACCTACACTTGTTACATCAATCGTTAGTTTTCCTTCTTCATTATTTAATGTACCTGCGCCATTACCTGACCATTCGTCCTTTTCCCAAATGTCAAAAGCACCATCTACAATTATATTGTTATTGAAATCAAATGCATAATTTGTTTCAGTTTCAGTTGGCTCCTCTTGACCTGGATCTGAGCTACCATTATCATAGTCAGCTGCATTTTTCACTTCAAACACAACGTTATCAATGAACACATCATGTGCTCCTATACCCGTATCATTAATTTTACCGAGTAAGAACTTCAAACTAACTGTTTCGTCTGCTGCCATTTTAAATTCATAGCTGTAGTTCTGTGTGTCACTTGTAAGAGATACAACTTCATTAAAGAATCTTGTATACTGTGCATTTTCCAACGTGACTTCTAAATCACGTGGCATCGTAGAACGTGCATCGAATGATACGACATAATCTACCGATTTACTTAACTTCATACCGGTTTGCTCAAGTAGCACACTCCATGCTTCATTACCTTGACTTGTAATGCTAATTTTTGCTTCATCATTTTCACCAGTTACTGAAGCAACAGCATCATTATGCACGTAATCCCCCCAAGGCTCTAACCCTCCTGTAAATGCACCATTATCAAGTGGATACAGGTCTACCTTTGAGTAATCAATCTTATCTGATGTTCTGATTAAACTTACATTATCTACATACACACCAGCATTGTCTCCACCAACATTAAATACAAGTTGGCCTTCAACATCTGTTACATCCGGCATTGTAAAAATAATCTCATATTGATCCATACTTGTTGTTAACGGAATAGTTAAATCCTCAATATAGTTTGAAGTACCATCCTTGCTAACAAAACTCACAACAATGTCTCTAGCTTCTTCAGCTCGTGCATTGAAATTTAGACTGTAATCATTAAGCGCCAGTAAATTCATTCCACGTTGAATTACTTTAACGTCACCAGGAGTAGAGCCTCCATCTGTTATGTCAACAAACAGTTCGCGAGTTGCTTCCGCTACGCTACCTGTTGCGCTTGCGTTGTTTGATTCGACATTCCAAAATGTCATACGGTCTAAGCTTCCTTGATCAAATGTACCGTTGTAAACGTGATTGCCACTAGGTAAAGGCTCCTTAGCAGCATTCTCATCCATTAGTTGGCCAGTAATATCTTCGACTCTTACATTTCCGATCCATACAGGTGCTGTGCCAGCGCCACCAACATTAAACTCTAGTCTTGTTGCTAAATCTGTTTCGTTCAACATATTAAATGTAAATTCATAGGATTGAACTGTATCTGTTAAGGAAATAGTTTCTTCATCTGAATACTTAGCCCAACCTCGATCAGCACCTCCAGATGCTTTTACCATTATTGTACGATCTTCTGATGATTTAGCATCAAAGCTCACTTTGTATACGCCGTTTTGACCAAGTGACATATGCTGAATCAATTGTAACGAGTAAAGCTGATTACCTGGATTGGTAATATTGATCTTGGCAAAGTTCGTATCATTAACAAGATCTTTCACGATCGTACCTTGTCCACCGAAATCTGGTAAATATACTAAATTCCAATACAGATTATCTAGAGCCATGCTACCATCTGAAATACTAGTAAATGGCTGTTCATACGTATTATCGTAGATTAAATTCCCATCTTCTAAAGGTTGTTTTGCTCCAGCAGGAAGCTCTACCTTCTCTTTTGCTGGTTCCACTGGCTCTAGGTAGTCGCGTCCTGTTAAGTCATAGACTCTTACATAGTCTACTTCCATTGTTT
Organism: Bacillus sp. HMF5848; assembly: GCF_003944835.1. Lineage (GTDB taxonomy): Bacteria > Bacillota > Bacilli > Bacillales > HMF5848 > HMF5848. The sequence goes on along the minus strand of NZ_RWIV01000001.1, from coordinate 590,704 downwards.
GAGGAAATTCCGTTGTTTCATCTGGATCTCCATCAAACCAGCCACCTACAGCTAAATTTAAAATCATATAAAACTCTTGATCAAATGGTGCTGGGAATGAGAAGTTTGCTGCGTTATCTTGGTTGATTGAATACCAATTAGTTTGTGTTTGATATAACTCACCATCTACATACCAACGTATTTCACCTGGTTCCCACTCAAGAGCATACTCATGAAAATCTGAAATTCTTCCCTCATTAGGAAACTCCATATGTTTGCCTGTAAATTTATTATTCGGCCAAACATCTCCATAATGAATTGCCCCACTTGCTAAATGTGGCTGACTACCCCAGCCTTCAAAGATATCTATTTCACCAGAAGCTGCCCAGCCACCATACACATCATTTTCGGGTAACATCCATATAGCAGGCCAGTATCCTTTTCCTTCAGGTGTTTTGGCTTTAATTTCAAAGCGACCATATTTCTTACTAAATAGGCCTTTTGTTTTTAATTTTGCAGAAGTGTAATCATACGAACCATACTCATCTGTAATTGGTTGCTCTTCTTTAATTGCTTTAATAACGAGTTTTCCGTCCTCAATATAAGAGTTTTCAGGTGAGTCTGTATAATACTCTTTCTCGTTATTTCCCCAACCTGCTGCGATACCATTTCCATCCGCATCTACAATCCAGTTACCAATATCATATGTCCATTTCGTACGGTCGATTGAGTCACCATTAAACTCATCACTCCACACTAACGTCCATAAATTATTTGGCTCGAGCTGTGGTGCACCTGTTTCTGTAAAGCCTGTTAACTTTTGATAGCTAGATAGAACTGAATCCGAAACTGGTGTTGCTGCTACTAGAATCTCAAGTGCATTGGCAGATTCGCTCACACTACTAGCTTGTTCATAAGCTGTTTTAAATCCTTCAAACTCAATCGCTTGTCCATTGGATAGCTGAATAGCCACAATGCTACCCTTTAATACGCCATCTGTTGTATAAAAATAATCGTATAGTTCACCTTGTTGATCTGTATATTGGTCATCAAGACTATTAAAATCAACTAATATACTTTCACCATCTAACTCAATAACTACTGACTTAATGTCAAGTACTTCCTCTGCTTGTACAATTGCTGGTGTCAACACAGTTGACACTGCGAATAGTAGTACAAAGGCAAGCATTGATGCTGCTATTTTTATTTGTTTCAAGTTCATACACTCCCTCCTAAGCTTGAATTATATTGCTCTTTTAAATGCAAATTTTCTTCTCATTAAAACAATCGTTACGAAACCGGTTACCATGATAGACACAAGTAACCAAGGGTGATATAAAAAGTACACCACTCCTACTGCAGGTAATAAACTAGCTCTTACAGCTGTTTTTAACACAGCATTATCTGCAATGAAACTAGCAATAGATGGTGAGTTTTTATAATAAAAGTCTACAAATGTTTGACCTGCCATATTTGTTAATAGAAAATCGTCTCTAAATGAGCGTAGTAATGAAACAGGTGTGGCAAATTTCGTACCAAACGCAGCTGTGGCAATAAAGCACTCATCCACTTTTCCATTCTCTAGCTTTACTGTTGCATTTAAAATATCTTCTTCCGAGAAACCTGCTAATTGTCTTACAAGAAACGATTCTCTTGTCTCATCGTAAGGTAATGCAATTTCCTCGTTTTGAATTTGTAAAGTAACTAACCCCTCATTTGTCATGCCATACTCTTTAAGCTGATTCAATTCAATTTCTACACGGTAAATGCCTTGATCCGAAAGAATACCAGATGGTGTTACATTCAAATCTTTTACAAGTATGCTGTCACTTGCGGCAAACACTGGACTTACGCTAACTGCTAGCATAACTAGCATTAAAAGCATTGTTACAGTCTTTTTTAGAATCATGTTGTCACTCTCCCTTTTCCAAATAGTTAAAACGCTTTCACAATTAGTAACTGTAAATAGCATAAAAAATAGAATCCGCTTTCATTATATAAATCTATACAAAGTCACAATAGTCTTAGAATTTTATAATGTGTATCAATATTTTAGGTGTTAGCCGTTCAAACACCCCTAAGTATAACTTAGGGGTGTTTAACCATTTAATATTATGAGTTCATTTTTTATCTCTTATATTGTCGTCTCCACTTAATCTGTCTCACACTACTGATTATATAACCTAAAATAGACACACTTCCGACTATCAAACCACCATTATAAATAAAAGTACTAGCTAAATACTGACCAGTAAATATACTAATAATCCCTAAAACCGTGAGTACAAACGCCTGCTTTTTTTGATTTTCATACATAGAAAAATGAAGTTCCTTTTGCTTCATTAATTGTTTTTGTTCTATTGCTCGCTGTGGCGCCTCAATAAGCTCATATACTGGGTGCAGAAATTGTGAAATGGGTTGAATAATAGCCCACTCGAGAATAGCTTTCCATTTCTTTTGGTTGCTTTGATTTAGCCATTCTAGAAAGGCTGGTTTGACTACATCAACAAGCTCCTGATCTGGATTAATGGTATGAAGCATCCCCTCAATCGTGACAAAAGAGCGTCCTAAGAACACGAATCGTGTGGGAACTTGCACTGGTAATGAATAAAATATTTCGCTTAACTCTTTTTTTATCGCAAAGGGATCCATCTCTTTTAACTCATTTATGTTAAAAGCTAGCATTTCTTTTAATAGATTTTCAATCGCCTTTCGATCAGCGTCAGGTGTTAAAAATCCTAAGTCTATTAGAACCTCTACCGTCTTAGGATGATTTTTTAATAAAATAGTTTGTAAAAGTGTTTGAAAATTTGCCGCATCTCTTTTCGTTATTTCACCCACCATACCAAAATCTAATAATACTAGTGTTCCATCCGCTCGGACGAGAACATTCCCAGCATGTGGATCAGCATGGAAAACACCTGCTTCGAGCCATTGTGGAATGAAAATACGAAACAAACGTCTCGATAGTTCTCTTCTGTCAATTTGATTCTTCTCTAAAAAAGCGATATCCGTTACACGATTTCCTTCAACCCATTCCATCACTATCACGCTAGACGTGCTATATTCTTCAAACACCTGTGGAATATGTAGGCGCCCAATGTTGGCAAACCGCTTTTTAAATTTTATTATTGTATCAAACTCATGCTTGAAATCTACTTCTCTTTCAATTACACGTTTGATTTCTTGAAAAAGCATTTTGAAATTGATAAACCCTTTTGGAACCGGTGCGAAGCGGTCAGCAAACCATATAATAATAGCTAGCGAGCGAAAATCAATATCGATAATTTCTTTTATAGATGGTCGTTGTACTTTAATAGCTACCTCCACTCCATTTTTTAATGTTCCTTTGAACACTTCACCGATAGAGGCAGATGCGACAGCTACTCGGTTCACATCCTTTAGCACATCCTCAATGGGTGCACCCCATTCACTCTCTAGGACAGATTTCATGTCGTCCCATGAGGATGGTGGAACGTGGTCGACCAAATCTTCTATTTGCTTAATAAAAGCATTAGGAAGGAGATCAGCGCGTATACTTAATAGCTGTCCAATTTTTATTAGTAATCCTTCCAAATCGAATAAAGTTTCTCTAAAATCCCGCCCAATTTTAGACCATAGCTGCTCCCATTTGGCAGGTGGTTTCTTCGTGAATTTATACCAATACACTCTCACAAACACTGAAAAGGCAAAGAGAAGAATTTTCCGCATCCGATACAACTTACTATGCTTCATATCATGTACGCTCCGTTTCTATTAACTTTATTTCTAACTTAAGTTCTGTATGGAAACGGAAAATCCTTTAATGTGACTTATTTCCTTCTCTCAGAAACTATATGACACATCCTGCTATACATTGTTTGTATCCCTTCTTGAGAGGCTTCATACTGAAAAGCATTTTCTTGTTCAATTCCAAGATTGCTAGCTTCTTCTACGACATTAATATTAGCTCCCATAAACACAAACTCCCAATTATATTTTTCCTGTTGATGTGTGATAAGCTCTTTTACCTTTTGATACGTAAATTCACAACTTGCGTTTTCCATTCCATCTGTTGTGATGACAAATACTATCTTTCCAGGCCGCTCGGTTTCCTGTGTTTTGGAAAGTCTTGCTCCCACTTCAATAATCGTCCTCCCGACCGCATCGAGTAAGGCCGTCGCTCCTCTCACATAGTAGTCCGTCTTGGTTAGCTTTGCATTCTTCGCCGGAATCCCATTCCAAAGTACTTCATATTTATCGTCAAATAAAATTGTAGTGAGACGAGTATCTCCGTTGTTTTTACTTTGATTCGTAATGAATGCATTAAAACCACCAATTGTATCGGCCTCGAGTCCTGCCATTGATCCACTTCTATCTAGAAGAAAAATAATCTCTGTTTTGTTTTTGTTCATTATATCCATCTCCTTTTCGTCATCATGCTATAATTGTAGTTGAATAAACGAATGAATTGGTCGCCTCATAAGCGACATTTAAGGGGGATAGACACGATGTTAAGCAAACATACATTACAAGAGCTACAGGAATATATAGATGCACATTTAGAACTGTCGGTTGTTGTCATGCAAAAACTGCACGTCTCTTCAGAAAAGCTAGAGTCTATTCACCCAGATGAACTTGAACAGTTTATCCATTCGAAGCGTCAGCCTACCTTCAATCAAGTACTGCTTACTTTTATAGATAAAAAAGAAACAACTGACGTTGACATATACAAAAAGGCTGGCATCGATCGCCGCCACTTCTCCAAAATACGCTCCAATCCAGCATATAAAATAGGCAAACCCAATGCGATTGCTCTAGCTCTCGCACTTGAACTAAACAAAAAAGAAACCGACAAGCTACTACAGGCTGCCGGTTATTCATTATCAGAAAATGACACGTTTGACTTAATCATTCAATTTTTTATAGAAAAGAACATGTATGATATCGATACAATTAATGAAGCCCTGGAATACTTTAGCTTGAAACCACTTGGCACTTTAAAAGAATAGTTTCTTCAAAGGGTTCATCGCATATTTGAATACTAAAAAATCCCATCTCAAAATGAGATAGGACTCTTTCTTATTATATAGCTTCCTTTTTATTTGTTTCTTCTGCTTTATATTCATGTACCCAATAATCTGCATTTTTAATACCAAGCTTTTCTGGGTTAAACACAGGATCTAAGCCTTGTTTCTTTTGTTGCTCATAGTCCTTAAGCGCAAGTAAAGCCGGTTTGGCTAAAATTGCAATCGCAACCATGTTAAGCCATACCATAACCCCTAACCCTACATCACCAAGCGCCCAAGCTAAGTCTGCTGTTCGAATAGCTCCAAAAAATGTTGCAACAAGAAGAACAACTTTTAACAAATACATCGCGATACCACTGCCGCGTTCTTTTGTTAAATAAGCAATATTTGTTTCGGCTATATAGTAATAAGCCATGATTGTCGTAAAAGCGAAGAAGAATAACGCAACCGCTACAAAGCCAGCCCCAAAGCCAGGTAGAAATGTTTCTATCGCTGCCTGTGTATAAGCTGGTCCAGCCTCCACCCCTGGCAAATTATTTACTAAAAATGATCCATCGGGTGCCTCTGTATTATACATTCCGGTAAATAAAATCATAAATGCTGTTGCTGAACACACTAAAAGCGTATCAATATAAACGGAGAAAGCTTGTACTAATCCTTGCTTCGCCGGATGTGATACTTCGGCTGCAGCTGCAGCATGAGGGCCTGTACCTTGTCCCGCTTCGTTTGAATAAATACCACGCTTAACTCCCCATGCCACTGCCATTCCAACCATACCACCGAAAGCAGAATCTAATGCAAAGGCACTTTTTAAAATTAACGAAAAAACGGCAGGCAACTGAGCGATGTTCGAACCAATAATGAAAAGAGACATTAAAATGTACCCTAATGCCATAAAAGGAACGACATATTGCGCAACGGTCGCAATTCGCTTAACGCCCCCTATAATAATAATGCCTAACAAGACAACGAGTACAACCGCCGTGTAAATAGGCTTCACACCAAACGCATTCTCTAAGCCTAATGCAATAGAATTTGACTGAATACCAGGCATTAGAAGACTCATTGCGATAAGGGCAGAGAAAGCAAACAGAGTACTATACCACTTCCACCCTATTCCCTTCTCAATATAATAGGCTGGACCTCCTCGATATACACCGTTTTGTTTCACCTTATATATTTGCGCTAAAGTAGATTCGATAAATGCACTTGATGCACCGATAAAAGCAATAGCCCACATCCAGAAAACAGCACCGGGTCCCCCGAAGGCAATAGCTGTAGCTGTACCAGCAATATTACCTGTTCCAACACGACCTGACAATGCAAGTGCTAAAGCTTGAAAGGAAGAAACGCCGGCATCTGAACTTTTTCCTTTAAACATTAACCGAACCATTTCTTTAATATGACGAACCTGTAAAAATCTCGTAAGTATAGAAAAAATAAGACCTAAACCGAGGCAAGTATAAATCACCCATGAACTCCAAAGAACACTATTCAGCCAATTCACGACAGCTTCCACGATAATCCTCCTTTTTCTGAATATTTTATTTATTGAGAATTATAATGGTTGAGACAATTTTTTACAACACCTTTTTAAAGCATAAAAGCATAAAAGCGATTACATGATTTTTAAAAGTCACATTCCTGTCACTTATTAAATTTTCCACACTATAATGAAAACTCCGCTCACCAATTGTTAATGATGAGCATTTTAAATTCTAATCATATGTCTGATCTCCCCTATATCCTCTTTATTGATATAAAAAAGCGCCTGGAATCCCGTTTTTAGAATTCCAGGCACTTTCAGCAAGTAATAGTCTTGTTACGTTATAAAATTAGCACCATGCTGCGCCAACAATAATTAGCAAAATAAACAATACGACGATTAACACAAATGTGTTACCACCACCGTAATTAGATACTGGTGCTGTATAACCATATCCACCACACCATGACATAAAAAAATCACTCCTTTATTATATTAGTAGCCATAACCAACATACGCTGCTCCTACAATGATTAATAGGATAAACAATACAACGATTAGAGCAAAGCCTGCTCCATAACCTCCAGTTGCACCCATTCATAGCACCTCCTTTTACCGTTGTGTTATACAATATGTAAAACACCTATCATTCGTTATGGATAAAACCCCAATTTACCACCAAGATGTGCTATCACTTTAAAAAACATGCATAAAAAACAATGTTACACCCATTTTTATGGAGACATGTTGAACTGTTGCCAACGCATGCCACTATACGTTCAACGACTTTTTCATATCCATTTCAATTCGTGTCAATTTAATCTCATTGTAAGTCGGCTGTATTAATCTCGTGTACACATATTTTACTGTCGTGACCACATCTTTTTGAAACTAAACTTCCCTTACCATCATCACTTGTACACTTTTTACAAGTTTCACAAAGTCACTGCAATCAGATTAGTTTCTTTATGACATTAATAAACTTCCGTGAACTTTCATTTTTACAAATCGATCATAAAGAAAAGCCTCCCACTAGCATTAAAAAACTAGTCAAGCATAGCTCTATGGTTTAAATAAAAAATGCCAGTCCTCCGTGAGTTACGTTTGACTGGCATTACGCTTATTATATTAATGTATAAATAGCTTTTTTGACATCACCGATGATTACATTCCATCTTTCCGATAAGATTTCACTTAAACCAAGGTTAAATTGTAATTCAGCTGGTTCAATTCCTATAACATAACCTTTAACCGTATCTTTTTTTAGTTTTAACATATGAAATAAATGCTCATCATGAGCGGAGATACTCAAAAATGTCTGCTCTAGAAAATTCTCAATAGGAAAGACAGATACATCTCCTGGTGTCTTGTTGGTACATATTGCATCAATTATTATCACCTTAGTAGCCCCTTCCATCCTCTCAAGACAATAGTCTATATCAGACTCCCCAATTATATGTTCAACATTATTCATCGTATTATCTTTTGCTAGCTCCATGACGACATAATTGCCAATACCGTCATCCATCATTAATTGATTTCCTATACCGATTACAACAATCTTCTTCATTAAAACACCTTTATTGTCTTTACTTTTTTCCCAAGACTATAAATATGAGTAGCACATGACATACAAGGATCAAAAGACCTCAATACCCTTCCAATCTCCGCAGGATTTTCGGGGTCATTAATCTTCATCCCTATTAAAGCTTCTTCAGCAACCCCTCTATACCCCAAGTCGTCTCGCGTTGAGAAATCCCATGATGAAGGAGTAATAATCTGATAAAATGATAACTTTTGGTCACGTATTTTTAGCCAATGTCCCAAAGCCCCTCTTGTAGTGTCAACTAATCCTTTCCCAACAGCTTCCTCTGGTAGATCATACTTCCGTTGAACATCTACACCTGGTTCTACATGTTTTAATAAAACACCCATAACCTCTGCGATTTTCTTTGCTTCGAGTGCTCTCGCAATTGTCCGATCCATTGCAGAAACGCGAAACTCATAGGCTCCGCTCAATATTAACCTAGCTAACGGTCCTACCTCAAATGGAAGGTTTTTATATCTTGGTGCTTTAACCCAAGAATATGCTTTTTCTTTGTCCATATCTGGCTCAGGCACTACTTCACTAGGGTGATACATTGTATCTTTCGCTTCGAACCATGCATATTCTATTTTTTCTTGAATATCTGTGTCATCAAACTTTTCAACAACTCCACCAGTTAGTACTAATGGATCCACATACAATGTCCCTAAATCTTTATAATTATTAAAAGATCCGTAAGTTAACAGATTTCCATAGCCTCCGCCGATATGATAGTACTCTGGATAATAAGCAGCGATATCGTATACATCAGGAATCATGTTTTCATTAATAAAAACAGAGATTTTCTGTAAAATAGAGTCAAGATGTACTATTTTTTCTGCTGTTGCCTGCGTGGTAATACCACCAATAAAAACCCCATGGTTGTGAGGAGCTTTTCCTCCCAATACAGCCAGCATCTGATGAGCCGAGCGACTAATGGCAAGAGATTCAAAGTAGTTTTTTGCAATTCTGTCTTGAATGGGTTTCGGCAGACGAAAATCGGCATGTTCAGATTGGAATAGAGGATTGTGTTCTATATCTACATAGTCTGGTACAGTATATTGATAAAAATGGCGGATATGATTTTGTAAAAATTCACAGCAATGAATAATGTCTCGTAAATACCTTCCTTGTTCCATCGGCTCAATATTCAAGGCATCTTCTAAAGCTAACGATGATGCCATAGAATGAGCAGCTGAACAAATACCACATATACGTTGTGTAAAATAAACGGCATCAAAAGGACTTCTCCCTACTAACATTTGCTCAAACCCTCTAAATAAATGCCCCTTTGTTTTGGCATCCACAATCTCATTATTGTCTACCATCACTTCTATTTCCATAAAGCCGCTAATACGGGTCAGTGGATTTATAACAATTCTCCTACTCATCAGTCACCACCCTTGTTGTGTCATAGCTTATAAAAGGAGCCATCGCATCTGGGAACCCAAACTGCGCGCATCCAATACATGGGGTGTTATCGCCAATCGGCCAATTCACATGACCATTCCATTGTCTAGTTGGGCAGTCTACTCTCGTAACAGGCCCTCTGCAGCCAAGCTTAAACAGACATTCCTTATCACCTAGCTTCTCTGCGAATATACCCCGGTCAAAAAAAGGTCGCCTTGGGCATCGATCGTGTATAAGAGTACTGTAAAACATTAAAGGTCTACCTAAGTTGTCAGTGTCCGGTTGTCCATATAACAAAAGGTGTGCTAGCGTTCCTAAGAACCAATCCGGATGAACAGGACAGCCTGGAAGCTTAATTATTTTTTTATTCGGAAGAACTCGATCAAGCCCTACTGATTCAGAGGGATTGGGCTTAGCCGCCGACACACCACCATGCGTAGCACACGCCCCTACTGCTAAAATGTGTGTTGCTTTTTCACTTAACAATGTTACCGCTTCAAGCCCAGTAAAGGGTCTCCCTTTCCAGCTGCCTATTATGTTATATAAACCATTGTTTTTGAGAGCCACTGCCCCCTCCACAGCTAATATATATTCTTCATCTAACATACTCATTAGCCTCTCAATAGCTTGTTCTCCTTCAGCAGCCATTAAGCTGTTGCTATATTGAAGATTAACCATGGATTGTAGCATATATGAAAAATCAGGATTGTCTCCGTTTAAAAAAGAGATAATATTACCTGAACACCCGTTTAACTCTAAATACACTAGATTTTTTTTACGAATAACTCCTCTCTCTAAGCTATTTCTAGCTTTTGTTGTTAATCTTTCTGCAATAGCTTCATTTGTCATAGACTCTGGAGGTAAAATAGTTCTACCCATTATATTAACCTCCCTACTACAGGTAGTGATTCTAAAATATAGCGTTGTCCCGCATGGCAAGACGCAAATTCCTCCGTATGCTCTTTGCCAGCCGTTAAGGCAAAATGTGTAGCAGCGGCCCAAGCCCGGTTGTTTGTCACATCGTACACAACCCCATCTACCGCCACATAGGCAGCTCTCCCATTTTTCCCATCAAATCGCGCCAATTCTTCTATTGTAAAAGTACGGGAAGCAGGTAGTGAAACGGTTGGTTCCGGTGATGGAGTGATTGGTGGCATGTATGACTGATCTGCACTGTAAGGTTGTGCAGGGAGTTGTGTTTGCATTGGTGACACATAATAATTATGTTGAGCCTGATTGGCTAGTAACTCACTTATAAAGTGAATCGATGAAATATGATCCCATAAGCGTTGTAGCACTCTCTGTTTCATCGAGTTATCCTGAAGCATGGATAAGGTATAGATATCTTGACGTGCCTGTGTTACATGATGGTTCAGTTGCAACCTCAACAAAGCAACGTTTTGCATGCCCTCTCCCCTTCGCAAGAACCATAATCAGTTTTGTTCTCCTTATGTATATGGTGAGATTCTTACACAATATGCAAAACATTCTTTAATTAAGCTGGGAAAATGTATTATATAGACTTTGATTTGCATTTTTTGTTATGCAGTTTAAGTTGAGGGGAGGGACGGTGCAGAAAATTATAATTTGAAAGAGAAAAGCGTAAGGCACCTTATTTGAGCCTAAAGATGATCTCCTTTGTAACTAACTTGTTACACCTTTTGTTTTCGAAACAATAGTAAGTAACTCTCATATACGAGATCACTTCTTAGGAAAAATAAATAAAAACATATATGCTAAATAGACATTTTTACCTTTTCATAAGACATACTAATTAACACGTCCATCCACAATGGGGGAAGGAGTTTAGTTTGTGAACAAAAAAAATATTAACAGGTACAGTTATATAGGGCTATTAATAGTCCACAGCTTGTTATTAATTTTCACTATATACAAAAAGAAAAATAATAGAAAAGCTGTTTTTTTGTCGTTCCTTACGGTTGTGGGGCTGGCTTTTTACTTCGAATATCCTTTATACATACTTGAAGCCTATAAGTACAAAACGAAATTTATAAAAAACAAAGAGCAGGATAATTCACTAGGGTCAATATTCTCCCAAGCCTTATTTGTCCCAACTGTCGGTATTTTCATTTCAGCATTTCAATTAGGATGGAAAATCAAATTATTATTTACGTTATATTTTTTCATAATAGAACGGACCTTCCTAACATTAAAAATTTATACGAACAAGTGGTGGAAAACGAAATATACAGCATTTTTCCTCTTTGTTTCCTTTTATATTAGCGATACATGCTATAAAGAAATAAAGAAAGGCAATAAGTTAATGTTGAAATTGGCTGTTTACAATACATTTCACGTATTGTATATGAGTTTATTTTTTATACTGTCCCTTTTTAAGAAGTTTAAATTTAAACCTGTCGCATTCACTAAAAAGTCTTGGTATTTTCACTATGCTTTTGTGAAGTTGTATTTAAGCTTTGAAACAATCATGACTGCTTTTCTTTTAGAGAGAAGGAACAGGATAAACGTTTTACCTATATCTTTAATTGTAGGGATAGACTCTATCCTTATTAAGTTGAGGATATTGAACGTTAAAGGAGGATATTGGCGGACAATCCTACCAATTAGGTTACTTTCTCACCTATTATTGTTACGTTTAAAAAAGGTGTATGGATCATTATCACCTGATTAAAGACTGTTGATTTGATCCGCTGGCAAAGTGGGGACGGTTCTCAGTCTGCCCCCGGCAGACAAGGGACGGTTCTCATGCTTCCTTCGCCACCCGAAGGAAGCATGAGAACCGTCCCCACGCGTCCATTATTTCAACTTTTTCTTAGCTTGAGGGGGCATTTCCATCCAACCTTTACTAATTAATAGCTCCGTACCATCCTCGGCAAACGCTGCAATTTCTGCCGCTAATCTCGAAAATGCAAGTCCCACATCTCGCCTAATAATGGTGGATGTAGCATCACCATAGTTACTTATACCTTGGGCATTTAAAAAGCTTACTAAATATAGCATTAATTTTTCAGAAAAAGGTGATTCTGTGGAAGCTGTCACTCCAGCATTCCATGTAGTGGGTGTAGGAATATTTTCTTTTTGAAGCAATGTCGATAATGCATCTATGTGCTTCTCTGCAATAGCTTTTCCTCTCATTATATATTTGTGGACGTCACCTTTATGAGTTACTTGTGCAAAGCTTTGCATTAAAGACAAGCCTAACGTATTGGTGATTATATTGTAGAATATACTTGCTATCTCAATACCAGCAAGAGGTCGCTCATCACCAAACCACCCATTTAGAAAACTCTCTTTTTTAACATAATCAATTGATTCTGGAATCGGAATGTATGGTGCACGTATCCAAAGTCCCTTTGATAAAAGTGTCTGTCGCGCATTCTTTAGTAATTTTAAGGATTCTAAAGAAAAGTCTTCATAAAAAGAAAATACATCATCTCTAGCAATTGTATTAATGGCTTTTGAACTGTAATTGAGATTACCTTTTCCTATAAACCATTGAAAATATAATATAAACGGGTCAGTATATAACCTCTCGGAATTTTGAATCAAATCATTATCACCAAATCCGACTGGAATGGGAAAGGTGTCACCTCCAAATATCTCTTTTAAACGATTAATATTATTTTTACATGATTGTAGTGTAGATGCATTTAACTGTTTTATTTCAGGATCCTCTGCAATACTGTTGAAATATGTTAACATGCAATAATTTAATGTTTCAGCCTGATATGTGGACCATAAATACCCCATCTCCGTTGCTGTCATATCAATATGATTGGTTGCCACTAATCCTTACACCCTCTTTATTGTTATCATTAAGCATAGTATGGACAGTCGTAATCAAATTATTAATAGACTAGGGCAAAGTGGGGACGGTTCTTAGTCTGCCCACGGCAGACAAGGGACGGTTCTTATGCTTCCTTCGCCAACCGAAGGAAGCATGAGAACCGTCCCCACACATCCCTAGCTTATTCGATTGAAAAATTTTCTTATAACATGACTTAATTCTGATGCATGACTTGTTAAAGGAATGTGTGTCATCCCTTCTATTATGACGACCTCGCAGTCTGAAAGATACTGCTTATAGTGTTCCACCATCACAAGCTTTTCCGCTAGCTTAGGTTCTCTCTCTGCTGGTAAAAACAGCACAGGACACTTTACAGAAGGATAGCAGCTCTCAAAATGAATGTCACACCACGCCTCCATTAATTGCTCATAACATTCAGAAGGCATCATATGTGTTAGCTTACCATTCGATAAAGTTCTTAAAAGTACATGTTCACCACATAGCTGCACATACTCATCACCAAATTCACCGAAGACCTCTGCGATGAACTGCTTAAAATCACTTCGCGAGTCGAATTCGATGATTTGTTTTTCTCGTGCTTTCTTAAGCCACTCTTCCTTAGTCCCATCCATCTCACCATGTTCACCAATGAAGTTTAACATCCCTGCATCTATATTTACTAAGGACTTTACACGATCTGAATACATCGCCGCTGCATGTACTGCAACATCTGTTCCTAGTGAATTCCCAACCATATGTACCCTATCTAAATTCAATTCATCCATTATCGCAATCAAATCGTTTGCTTGATTTTCCATCTCATAGCCACTTTTCGTATAAGGCGAGCGCCCATGGCCTCTAAAATCTACCGTATACACCATAAAATGATTTTTAAGATACGGGATTACTTTACTCCAAATAAACCCATTGAATCCACCTGGATGCAGAAGAAACACCGGCTCCCCTGCCTCGCTATACTGTGTTACGTGTAACTGTGCATCTTTCAATTGAACTATATGTTCTTGCATCATTTTTCCTCCTTATGGCAGAGTGGCGACGGTTCTCAGTCTGACCCCCGGCAGAGTAGGGACGGTTCTCATGCTTCCTTCGCCAACCGAAGGAAGCATGAGAACCGTCCCCACACATCCTAAAGTTCATATTTTACTTCAGAAAAGTTCTTGAATAACATGTTTTCTTTTATACAATTCCCTGTTCGTTTATCGATTGTTTTACGCCAAATTTCATTTTTACGATAGTTTTTCTCTGCCTTTTTTATAAATGCATGATTTCTTTCTTCTATGTGATACGACAATGGCCATTCCTTATCAGTCAGAATCGTACCTTTTAAATGTACATCAGTCAGCCATACTTTTATTTGAAAAGATTGCTTAGTTGAATTGTGGAATTGAAGGTCGACATAATTATAGAAAACACCTGCTCCAGTCCCAAACGGAAGCACTCGCCCTTCATCTGGAAATGGATCAAAGCTGTGGTGATATCTTTCTTTCACCTCTAGCGGTGTATGTAGTGCCATCCAAAATAGCAGATTTGCGAGCTGACAAATCCCCCCACCAACTCCTCTTTTAACCTCCCCCATGGAGAGCAGCATTCCTTCTATATATCCTTTTGATTTACTAGTTCGCCCTACAAGCTCCCAAAACGAGAAAATCTGTCCTGGTTGAATAATAATGCCATCAATCTTACTTGATGCTAACGTTATATTCGTAATTTTGTTTTCTTGAAGCTGCGGATCACTATCACCTAGTTTTCGTCGTAATAATGACTGATGCTTTTTACATGTAAATGAAAGTGACGTATCACTAAAGCTTTTCGCAAAATGCTTTCTGTCTTTCATATTTTTAACATATCGAAATAGTCGCTTTTGTTCAATACGCGCATGATATATGACGGGATGTATCTCTGATAAACGCACGAGCACTCCTCCTAATGTTAATACCTATATTCATCTTATATTACATTAACAATAGGAAACTAGTATTTTTTTACATAATTTATCAAATACCGATAAACAAAATGCACACCTAACTATTATGATGTGCTTCACTCACAGACGAGTATTTGTCGTGTAAAGGTCCCCTTCGAAACTTCACATCGGTCGACAATGGTAAAACCAGCATCTTGGACAATGCTGTCGATCTGTTCAATCGTGACAATCACCACTCGTCGTGCAAACCGCCGTGCACTTTGTAGCAATTCAAGCTGTTCTTCGTCTGTTATAACGGAGCAAAGATTGTACGGCATATCAATAATTGCTACATCATACGATTCAGTCACTTCGCGAATATCTCTTAAAATAACTTGTCCGTTATATCCGAAATGAGCAATGTTTTCACGTGCCCCTTTCATAACAAGTGGGTTGCTATCACCACCAACAATGTCAATTCCCATTGATAAAGCCTCTACTAAAACTGTCCCAATGCCACAGCACGGATCTATCACTTTCACATCTTCAAGTTCTGGCACAGCAATATTAACTACAGCTCTTGCTACTCTCGTGCTTAACGCAGTTGAATATTGATGAGGTTTCTTTTGATGAAGATACCAAATACTTTTATTTTCCTCGTAATACCCAAAAATCCATTGTTCATTTACCCTCATAATCGCTAACATTATATCGGGATTATGGAGGTCAGCGGTTCCTGGTATCCGCAGACCAACCTCACGTTCAATGCTACGTCTTTCCTCAAAATCAATTTTATCTTTGTCATGTCTTATAACGATAACTTTGAAACTGGACTTAAATGGTGGTAGTAGATGAACTTTTTCTAAAAGCTCCTCAAGCGTATCAACCTTAAAGATTACTTCAATTCTCTCTTTTATAAACGGGCTTCGGCTAGGATCGATTTTTATTGAATGTTCGACAATATTTGTTCTATTTTTCACCCCAAACATTGATCGCATTTCTAAATGGCACAAAGCTCGTTCTTCATCATGATAAGAATATGTATATATATATGTGGTGGCTTCTATGATTGTATCATTCAATTTATACATCCCCTTTTAAATCACACGCTAATTTTCTAATTGAACTACTATATTATATTTCACCTCAACATATTTACGTGTAAGATTTTTCTCCTTTTTATAAAATCATTGCACTATATAACAAATAATGGAATGATAACAATAATATACTTTTTAAATAGTAGTCCTTTTAAAAACTAAAGATGAGGTGATGAAAGTGGGGAAACGATTAGATGCGGTTGATTTATCTTTACACATTGAAACTAAAGAAGATTATAAAAGCAAATTAAAAAAGGCTCAAAACGAGCTATTACATCTACAGCAAGACATCTTTCAACAAAACATTCCTTGCATCTTCGTCTTTGAAGGCTGGGATGCTGCTGGTAAAGGCGGCGCTATTAAGCGCATTACCGAAAAAATAGACCCACGAGGATTTCAAGTACATCCCATTGCTGCTCCTACATCAGAAGAACAACAGTTTCACTATTTGCACCGCTTTTGGAAGCGCCTTCCTCCCCATGGCCAAATAGCTTTATTTGATCGGTCATGGTATGGTAGAGTGCTAGTAGAAAGAATAGAAGGCTTTGCTACAAAGGACGAATGGCAACGAGGTTACGATGAAATCAACCAGTTTGAAAAATTGCTACATGACGATGGCTATGTCATTCATAAATTTTGGTTTCACATTAGCAAAGTCGAACAGCATAAGCGTTTCATAAAGCGGCAACATCATCCCTTAAAGCGCTGGAAGCTCACTGATGAGGATTGGCGAAATCGCGAAAAATGGGATGAGTACGAAGTCGCGGTAGAAGACATGCTCGAGAAAACCGACACATCATACGCTCCATGGACTATTATAGAAGGTAACGACAAATGGCATGCACGACTCAAAACACTGAATGTTGTGATAGAAGCGATGAAAAGTCATTTACAAAAAAACTCAGCAATTCAAGGTATCATTGATCAAAATAACTATATTAACCAGTAATATATACCAAGAAGGCTGATGAATATTAATTCGTTGACCTTCTTTTATTGTTTACAAAAATTTGCTAAAATATTTAGAAACGCGAAATAAATATAGATTAAGGGGTGACCTTCATGAGTGTGAATAAATTCTTACTAGAACAAAATGAAATAATACGAGAATTGCATATTTCTAGAGCTGAATCATCGTGGATGGCTTCAACAACAGGAGATGCTGAATGGAATCAAAAGACGGCAAAAGCACAAACAGACTTAAATCTTTACTACGCAAACAAAGAGCGTTTCCAACAAGTCGAACAATTTCTAGCGCAAGACATTGATAACCCATTACATAAACGTCAACTTGAAATCCTACACGCAAGCATGGTGAAAAATCAACTCCCAGAAGAAGATTTAAAAGAGATGATAGACATATCAACAGAATTAATTGGTGTTTTTAACACGTTTCGTGCAACACTTGATGGTGAACAAGTTTCTGAAAATGATATTCGTCAGATTCTTATTAAAAGCAATAATCTAGAGCTAAGAGAACGGGCATGGCATGCCAGTAAACAAATAGGACATGAAGTAGAAGAAAAGCTACTTACTCTTATTCGAAAAAGAAACGAAACGGCTCGTGCCCTCGGCTACGAGGATTATCACCAAATGAGCTTTGAATCACAGGAACTGGACAGAGAGTATGTCTTTAACACGTTCAACGAGTTAAAAGAATTATCCGATGAGCCCTTCCGCCAACTAAAATTAGAGATGGATGAAGAGCTTGCTGCACGTTTCCAAGTAGCAGTAGAAGACTTACGCCCGTGGCATTATGCGGACCCTTTTTTCCAAGAAGCACCGCCATCAAAGGACTTAGATCTAGATCCTTTTTATGAAGGAAAAAGTCTTGAAGACTTGACGGTTTCTACTTTCAAAAGCATGGGAATGGATATTACAGACATGATTGAGAAAAGTGATTTGTATCCTCGCGATAAAAAAAACCAACATGCTTTCTGTACCGACATAAACCGTGACGGCGACGTTCGCGTGTTATGTAACAATGTTGAATCTGACTATTGGTCTGTCACAATGCTACATGAATTTGGTCATGCCGTGTATTTTAAATATATAGATCGTGAATTGCCTTTCATTTTAAGAGCACCGGCACATACACTTACTACTGAAGCTATTGCTATGCTTTACGGTCGTATGGGTAAAGACCCTAATTGGATGCAGAGATTCTTAGGTGTTAGCCAAGAGCAAGTTGAGGCATTAACACCACAAATAAATCAGTCATTACGACGACAAATGTTGATTGCCGCACGTTGGATTATGACGTTCGCTTTCTTTGAGCGTGAATTATATAAAAATCCAGACCAAGACCTAAATTCATTATGGTGGAGCATCGTGGAAGAGGTACAGTTTGTCAATCCTCCTGAAAACAGAAGCTATCCACACTGGGCTGCAAAAATTCATTTTACGCTTGTTCCTGTATATTACCAAAACTATTTATTAGGAGAACTAACTACTTCTCAGCTTGAGCGATATATTGAAAAAAATATATGTAACGATTTATTCAACATTAAAGTCGGTGACTTTCTCGTAAACGAGTTCTTTGCTCCTGGGGCAAAAGACCACTGGAACACGAAAATTGAGAAGGCTACGGGTGAGAAATTAAATCCAATTCATTTCGTGGAGCAATTTGTGAATGGGAAGTAGAATAATATTAGAGTGATATATTTAAACCCTACAATTTTTAAATATAGTGAGAACCTATCATTGTGATTGTCGGTTGCAAGCTTTCTAAATTAGAAAGCGAACCGGCTTTTTAGAAAAGTACAAGCGCCTTGCTCAGCCCCGGCGAACTTAAGACGTCCCCCGCAAGAAGGACCTTCCCTCCGGAGGGGAACGGCTTGACTTCGAGGGGCTAGGCGCTGGAGCCAGACACTAACACAAAGCGGCATGTCAAACGACATGCCGCTTTGTGTGCAATAAAGAGTAACTAAACTCCCTTTTTCCTAAAAAAACTACATTTTAAACTTTGCCATGAGCCCTTGCAAATTGTCAGCTAGTTTGGATAAAGACTGACTAGAAGCAGATACTTCTTCCATTGTAGCAAGTTGTTCTTCTGTTGCTGCCGAGCTTTCTTGGCTTGCTCTTGCGGACGATTCAGCGATTTCTTTCACTCCATCCACAGCTGTCACAATATGCTCTGAAACGCTTGCTATTTGTTGAACGGCTGCTACTACTTCATGCACTTTTTTAGAAACATCTGTCATGGCACCTGAAATAGAGTCAAAAGATGTTTTTACTTCATCTACATATGTAATACCGTCCTCTACCTTGTCCATGTTATCGGTCATAGAATCTACTGCTTTTGACGTATCAATTTGAATTTCTTGGATCGTATGAGAGATTTGAGAGGCTGATACTCTAGACTCTTCCGCTAACTTCCGCACCTCGGCTGCTACGACTGCGAATCCTTTTCCTCCCTCACCTGCTCTAGCCGCTTCAATAGCTGCATTCAATGCTAGAAGATTCGTTTGGTCCGCAATGTCCGTAATTAAACCTACAATATTTTCAATTTGGTCTGTTTTCTGATCAAGCGCTTTTATTAACAATGCAGTCTCGGATACAGACACTGAAATTTCCCTCATCTGACTCACCACTTCTTCTACCTTGACAGTACCTTGTTCAGTGGTAGTAGAAGCTGATTGAGAAACTTGTTCCATTTCCTCACTGTTTTTTGCAATTTGCTGTATCCCTGCGGACATTTGCTCCATAGAACTAGATACCTCATTAACACTTTGCAATTGTCGCTCTGCTCCCTCTGCTGACTCTTGTGTAATTAGGGTCACTTGCTCAGAAGCTTTCGTACTTTGTTCAGCACTAGCATATAGTTCTTCTGATGAGGACGCAACCTGCATAGAAGAGTCATGGACTTGAGCCATCGTATCTCGTAAAGTACTAACTGTTTCGTTCAAGGCGGCAATAATGTCCCCAATCTCATCTTTTCGCTTATACTTAATTTCCTGTTGAGATAAATCTCCATCAGATAATGCTTGAATAGCTTTAGTAGCTATGCGCAGAGGCTTCGTGATGGAACGCGCTATAAAGAGCGCACCTATTACACTTAATAAAGCTGTAATTCCTATAAATAAAAGATTTTGCAAACGAGTACTTTTAAAAGTAGTGTCAGTAGATATCTTTGCTTCTTTAATAGAGTCTTGGTTCAACCTTAGAAGTTTATCTACTGTTCCTTCTATATTGTTCATACTTCTTTCTAATTGCATACTTATCTCAAATAACTTAGTATTAGTCATATTACTTGATTCTATGACACTATCTGTTACCTTCCACAAGTTATCACGCCTTAACACAAGTTCTTCATATATGGCTCGTTCCTCTTCGGTTTCTAAGTACCCGCTGTATTCCTCATATCGAGTTACCAACTTATCCTTTTGTTCTACATACGCCTCTCTATATTCATTCATCTTAGGTGTATTTCTTGAACGAACGACTGTTAAATATTCTAATATAAGGGAGTATTCTTGTGAGTGATTGTAACGTATGCTATGTGCTAGCTCTATGGACGGAATTTCTCCCTCAGTTATGGAGTTGAGCGAGTTATTAATAGTTCCCATTTTTATGTAGTTAAATCCTCCATTTGCAAATAAACCAATAATCATAAGAGCAAAAGCTAGCAATAATCGTTTACCAATTGTCCATTTAAAATTAGACTTACGTTTCAGCTGCATTATTTTTGTCTCCTTCGTGGAAGTATAATCTATGAGTTAACCCCAGCTTACTACCTCCCAAATCTCAACATTACTTTGATTTGATTCATGATGATACTTTCGGAAAAAAATTGGGGGAATTGGACGTCGAAACCTATTGTACAATATTAAGTGTTTTAAATGTCATTCCTGTAATATGTTTATTTTTTCAAAAAAAGACTAAAGTTCAAAATTATAAGAAATATACCAACTAGAAATGTACGTCTATTCTCCATTAGGTCTAACAATTTTATTGTTATATTTCCCTAACATTGTATTTTGCTAAGGAGCCATATCACCCTTAGTTACGTCACTTATGAAAACAGGATTTACTGAATGTTAGTGAAGAGAAAACAATAAAAAAGGCATTGCAAAATACAATACCTTAAAACCATCGTGTCTTTTGTATAAATTAAAAAACTGATATATAAATAGAGCACATAAACTAATTCAAGTTTATATGTCAAATTGAATTTTGTGCTCAGCACAGTCCTTCATATGTTGATTAGGTGCTTCACTTCCCTATATATATATCTTTCTCGAATGTCGAGCCATTCCTGTAAGTTACTTTCAGAGTGAGTTTTTTATACTCATTCTCTCCCCTATCAAACGTTTGAAAATAAGCACGCCCTCCTTGTTCGGCGTTGAGCTTTAGTTCTTCAACTGCATTATCTTGATTGGTGATTACTAAATCTACATCAGTGATAGAATTCCCATTCCCCTTATCAAGAACGTTATTGTTTAAAAATATAGTAAAGCTATCCTTGTGCATATTAAGCTCTGCTTCTATAATGCCGTACTGGGACGCGCTAAAGTTTCCTAAGCTGGATGTATGCATGCTGCCGCTTTTCATCAATCCATCAGACGATACAGATACATAATACTCAAGCCCTTGCTGTCTCATCTGCTCCTCTAAAACCTGCTTACTTTTTTCTTCCTGATTACCATTTCTATCAGATACCATGACATGCCATACCGGCTCTAAATTAAGCTCAATAGGAAGTAAGACAGAAAACAATCCATTTTGTTGTTCCGTTGCTAAAATAGACGTAAAATCATCTTCGTCAGCAAATTTATAATGAAACATAACTTCCGAACCTGTTTGCAACTCTTTGATTTGCCATTCAAACTTTACCTTTGCTTCCCCATTTTCTATATTACCTTTATCCATATCCATCGAGATAGAGCTCATCCAGCTTTGCTCTTGCTTCATATCGTTCAAAATATTTTGTATGTGACTTGTTTGTCCATCTACACTACGCATAATCTGACTTTGATAATTGTTCAGTGAATTAATCTTGTTTTCCACTTCAGATATCCTAGAAATCATGGAAATGTTTATCCCTACACTAAGAACTAAAGCTAACACTACAAATGTTTTAAAATACTTCATACTACCTCCACTTTTCTAACTTTTTTATTCCATATGTACTGACGCAACAGAAGCGTGATAAGTTTCATATGTTAAAATCCATAAACGCGATGAAGTCAGAAAAAAATTCTCCATTATTACCTAGAAATGGCACATATTTAGGCCGGTAACATCCAAAACTATCGTAAGGAGGTGTTCACCTTGGTCCGAAAAAAAGAAAAAGCATCGATTACGTTTCTTTTTACAACCACACTAATTTCACTATTTTTACTTCCTTTTGCTATCGCAAAGCGCCCTATTAAGGATTGGCTTATTGTATATCTCGTTAGTTCTGTTGGCAACTCATTTATAGATAAAATCCTTGTTTCTCGAGGATATTTAAAATATAAAATACGACCTCTCCCAAGTATATTTAAGATTCATTTACCCTTTGACCATATCTACTATCCATTAATGTTACTTTATTACAATCAGTGGACTCTAAATAGTAAACCAATAGGGTATATATTAAAACTGTTTCCTTTTGTTATACCACAAGTCTTTATCGAAACATTTGCCGAAAGAAATACTCGTCTCATTTCTTGGCGAAGAGGATGGACATGGTATCACTCACTCATAAGCTTAATAATAAAGCTGTTAGCATGTAGGGGTATAATCGGTGGCATAAGGGTATTAAATAAAAATGGTTTGTCTTTCAAATAAGCGACTAAAATTTACATCTATTGTTTCTTATTATTGTCGCAAACTATATTGTTAGAAGCTAGTACTTAATGGAAAATAACTTACAAAAAGAGCTGATCTCCTTTAATGGTATCAGCTCTTTGAATACATTATCTAAAAACCATTGCAATGACTTGGTCTACCGTCATATCACTACTAATATTGTATGTCCCAAGCTGTAGTTTATTAGCAATACCCCGTCTTTCCACTTCCATCGTAAAGTTATACGCCTTGTCAATGATGCCAAGTTGAACAAGAGCCTGCCCAACTTCAAAACTTGTCATCCCTTCAGCCACTGTTACAGTAGTGGTGGTAGCGGTTGGTGCTTTTTCCACAGGTACTTCTGATTCTTGCTTATCCTTATCTGGCTCAACCGCAACTTGTTCTTGATTCTGTTCCTCTGTACTTTGAACTGGGTCCTGCGCCTCATTTTGAGCTTGACCGTCTTGGTCTCGGCCTTGACCTTCTTGAGCTTGCGTCTTCTCCTGGCTCTCTGTTTGACTCTGCTCTTCATCACGATCCTGCAGCGTATTCCATTCTTCTTCCGTATGAATAACATAGCCTGCAGCCGTTAGCATCTCTCTCATTTCTTCTTCAGTTAATGCTGTATTTATCTCTTCTGTATTAGCTTCGGCAAGCGCCTCACTACTAATTAGCTCATCCGGTTGCATAAAATAAGCGACTGCACTAACTGCCGTTGCTACAATAAGTCCTGCCGCAAAGCTTCTTAAGCGTTTATAGTCCATGAGCAATCTTTCCCCTTTCACGAATAGAAGAATTGAAAGGAGCTAACAACTGCTCTACATCTCTCACACTCATTTGCGTTTTTTCTGCCATACTTTGTAAGGAATATCCTCGTTTATATAAATCTAGTAATTCACGTAACATTTCACGTTCATGGAGAGTTACCCCTACTTGTTGAGCTGTAATTTCGCCATCAAGTTCAACTTTGTTCATTTGTGTTTGCAGTTTATTTATTTCTTCCATCACATTTATATACATCGTATCGACTTTTCGTTGCTCAGCTTGATCTGTTTGTCGCTTCATAACAAATGATACACCTAGTAATACTACAGCTACTATAAATAATGTTGCTAACACCCATTCCATTTAGAAGGTCCTCCCTATTTCTACATATATCTTCAATCTCTAATTATACTAATAAATCAACAAAAATGGTGCAATAATCGACAAAATACGCCAATAGTCAGATATATTGGGTGAATTTACTACTATTTAAATAGTTACATAGACCCTAGAGTTCTTGTAGAAGAGCTTTTATATATTATTAGCTACGAAAAGGTATTCATTTAAAAAAAGACCGCCAAGTAAGTTAAAGAGTTTACTTGGCGGTCCATGCATTTGTAAACTAAACCATTAAGACTTAAGTCTACTAACTAAACTTTGTAATTTTTCGGCAGTAGTAGCAAGATTCTCGGCTGATGATGCTATCTCTTCAATCGCGGCTAACTGTTCTTGTGAGGACGCTGCCACATTTTGAGAAGCTGAAGAAGACTCTTTTGAGATATTCGCTAGGCTTTCAATAGATGAAACAATTACTTCCGTTCCAGAGGCAAGCTGTTTAGATGCCTCGGTCACTTCTTGAATCTGATTGTTTACTTGTTGCACAGATCTAGAAATCCCTTTAAACGCTTCCCCTGCTTCATTCACTAAGACGAGACCTGCTTGCACTTCATCATGCCCCTTATTCATACACTCCACAGTTTCTGTTGTATTTAATTGTATCTCCTCAATTAAGTGTGTAATTTTTATAGCAGACTCCTTTGATCCCTCCGCTAATTTTCTAACCTCATCTGCAACAACCGCAAACCCTTTTCCAGCTTCTCCTGCACGAGCCGCTTCAATGGCTGCATTCAAGGCTAGTAAATTTGTTTGTTCTGCAATATTTGTAATAACATTTATAATTTGACCAATATCATGGGAGAGAGAATCAAGCTGCTTTACCTTTGATCCAGCATCACTAACGATTCTCTGAATCGAGTCCATTTGTTCCATAGATTTAAAAATTGCTTCACTCCCAGTCTCAGCAGCTATTGATGCTAAATTAGATGAGTCGTAAACGGCTGTAGAGGACTCGGCGATAAAATGAATACTTTTTGTCATGTCATTTGTTGCAATGGTGCTACTTTCGGCTTGTTTAACTTGTTGTTCAGTTCCATAAGCAATCTCCTGGATTGATTGCGTCATTTGATTGGTAGCATTGGCACTCTGTTCAGCGCTTGCTGATAATTGCTCAGAAGATGAGGCAACCTCCATCGTAGTTACTTTAACATTTTTAACAAGCTCTTGAATGGATTCAATCATTTTATTAAATGCCGTCGCTAATTGTCCGACCTCATCATTGCTAGTAATGGAAAGACGGGCTGTTAAGTCTCCTTCATTGCTTGCAAGTTCTTCTAGTTTACTTACAACCTCTTTAATTGGTTTTGTTGTTCTTCTAGCGATTCTAAAAGCAATTATAATCCCAATAATTATCGTAACAATGATAACTATAATACCGATAACAAGTTGCGACTCAATGTATTTACTATCCTTTTGTACCTTTGATGCTATTAACTCTTCTTGAATGTGTTTAATTTCTTCTAAATTTGATGAAAACACATGTCGTACTTCCGCATAATGACCGTTATATATTTCCATTGTCTTTTGTTTATCTTTTTTCGCTAGGTCCATCATAATGGATTGTAAATAAATCAATTGCTGACTATAGCTGTCTAATTCATTAAAAATTTGAATCGAACGTTCATCAACAAGAAACGGTTTTATTTCCTCAATACTCTGAGCAATCGAGGTAACATATGTATCATAATTTTGTTTTGCTTCGTTGTCATAAGGATCAATAATCAACCCTTTCATCGCATCTGTTAATGCTAAATCTTCATATTGAATTCTTGAAGCAAGATTTAATTTATAAACATCATATTCTACTAAGTTTTTATATGATGTTCCAACATGCTGTAAGGAGAAATATATCATACCAAAAGCTATCACACATATAAACAAGACAGCGCCAATTCCAAGTAGTAGTTTTCTTTTTATGCTCATGATTTTAGATCCTTTACTTAATATTTTTTAAAAATTGAGGTTTCAAAAATAGTAATACTCTCATATATATAATACCTTTACAATGTAAGCGCTAACAATGGTAGTTTTTAAATATTCATCTGTACTTTTTTAATGTGAAGGATTATATGTCTCCTTTCATGCAAAAGGGACTGAACAAAATGTTCAATCCCTTATCATTTATATATTAAGTTGTTCTAACTGATTTAAAAGCTCGGTTATCTCATTAATTGTTTGAATGAGCTGCGAATTTTCAATTGCATCTATTACTAATTGACCGTTCTCTAACACTTTATCAATCTCTGCTTTTATTGCTTCGTTTTGCTGCACAATTTTGTCGTGAATGTCTCGTGCAATAGCAGGAGCATCAATGCCATTAAATTGCTCAATGTCTTCCCGCAATGTTTTCAATCTATTCTCTAAATCTGCTCTAACAGCCTCATCAGTTGCAGCTTCTTGAATTAGTCTTGGAGCTTCTTCGGCAAAGTTTGTTAAAGTAGTTATATGCTGCGTTGCCTCTTCAACATACTGTAGCGATTTATTTACTTCACCTAAAAACGAACAGCCACTTAACACAAAGGTTACTAACACTATAAAAAATACATATACTTTCTTCAATCTTCACACCCCTTTTAGAATTCATATATATTTACTGTTTATATACACGTTAAGTTTCATTTTCTAACAAATATATTCTCGACAAAAAATTTATCGTCGGCTTGTTGCGCGCACAGAATTTGACTTAACTGTATATTTTTCCTATACTAGAACCTATATTAGTATGTATAGCAACTAACCTTTGCAAGGTGTGTGATTAATTTGAAATTAAGTATTCATGATTACATTAGTATTAAAATTCATCATACCGATTTAAAATTGACGGGATTCATCAAGTCAAAGCTTGAACCATTTAATCTTGCACCTGAGCAAAATTTAATCATGATGTTGCTATGGGAAAAGGATGGCTTGACTCAGAACCAAATTGTTGAAAGCTTGGATAAAGACAAAACAAACATTGCCCGAATGGCCGCAAACTTAGAAAATAAAGACTTTATCAAACGAGTTCAATGTAACAACGATCGACGGTCGGTTCGACTTTATCTCACAGATAAAGGAAAAAAGCTCGGTGAAAAAGTAATCCCAATTGCAGAGGAATTTAATGCCATCGTATGTAAAGGCATTACAGAAGAAGAACTTCTACAAGTAGAAAAGGTACTTTCAAAAATGAACGCAAATGTACAAAATTTGAATGATTAAAAGAATAATTAAAAATGGGGGATCTTCTCTTATGTATGATATTGTAATTATTGGTAGTGGACCTGCCGGTTCAAGCGCTGCGATTTTCTCAGCAAAAGCAGGTAAAAAGACAATAGTACTAGATAACGGAAAAAGCATGACCAACCGTGCATGGGTAGAAAACCATTACGGAGTTTCCGAAATAGAAGGGCCAGAACTTATTAAAGTAGGCAAACAACAGGCTGAAAAATTCGGGGCTGAGTTTGTCTCTGATACCGTCACAAACGTTTCGCAAGTAGATGGTGGATTTAAAGTTCAATCTGAGAAAAATGAATATACCGCAAAGCATGTTCTGTTTGCTTCCGGAGCACTGACAGATCTTGCTGAGAACATGGGGCTAACACTCATCCCTGGCACAGAACCTAGAATAAAAACAATTATTGATGTAGACAAAGAAGGTCGCACAAATATTGGTGGGATTTGGGCTGCAGGAACTGTTGCTGGTGTTAGTGTGCATACAATCATTACAGCAGGACATGGTGCAGCAGTTGCCATTAATATCATTAGTGAGCTAAATGGTGAACGTTACGTTGATCATGACATTTTAAAGTAAGTAATATCTGATGTCGCCTAGCCGTTAAAAATCTCTTGTTTTGATGTCAAACTCAAGAAAAGCGCAAGCGCCTTGCTCAGCTCCGACCAGTTTAAGGTGTCCCCCTCCGGAGGGGGACACCTTAAGATCTCGAGGGGCCAATCTAGGAAAAACACTTATATTTTCTTTACCGTCATCAGAGGACAACGTTATAAAACAACGTTGTTTTTTTATGATAAAATCACATCCATTGACAATATCTTTCTGATTTTATATACTATCGAAAGAAATTAGTTGTTGTAGCAACCTTTATCACTTCAACAACTAGTTAATTTTTAAAAATAAAAGTTGCTATGACAACTAAATATATTGGAGGTACTTTTATGACAAATGTATTATTTATAAAAGCAAATTCTAGACCCTTTGAACAGGCTGTTAGTGTAAAGCTATACCAAACATTCCTTGATAGCTACAAAGCAACAAATCCTGAGGACAATGCGACTGAGCTTGATCTATTCGAAGAAAAACTTCCGTATTACGATTTAAATATGATTAACGGCATGTTTAAACTATCAAAAGGGATGGAATTAACTAGCGATGAAAAAGCCGCAACAGATATTGTAAATCGCTATTTAAATCAATTTTTAGCAGCAGATAAAATTGTATTTGCCTTCCCACTGTGGAACTTTACTGTTCCCGCTGTTTTACACACATATTTAGACTATTTAGGACAAGCCGGTAAGACTTTCCGCTATACAGCGAATGGACCCGAAGGCTTACTTTCTTCGAAGGAAGTAGTACTGTTAAACGCAAGAGGTGGTGTATACTCAGAAGGACCAGCTCAATCAATCGAGATGGCTGTTAATTATGTAACTGCTATACTAAACTTCTGGGGAATTGAGAATATTAAAACTGTCATTATAGAAGGACATAATCAATTCCCTGACAAAGCAGAAGCCATTATAGAAAAAGGACTTACTGAAGCAAAAGAAGTAGCCCTAGCTTTTTAATATATGGCTCTATCCTGAAATAACTGTGGATAACTTTTATTTCATTGATTTATGTGCTTATTTTTTTGCATGGATGTCTGTTAAACTTCAATATTGATTTTCGCTCAACTGCACGCTCTTTCCGCGAGCGTTCTGAAGATTCCTCGGCGCAAGCGCCTGTGGGGTCTCCCGCCTACCGCTATCCGAAGGAGTCCCGTACGTTTGCTACAATCAAAAAATATTTTAAAATCAACAGCCATCTTGAACAAAGCCTATTAAAA
Source organism: Bacillus sp. HMF5848 (assembly GCF_003944835.1). Classification (GTDB taxonomy): domain Bacteria; phylum Bacillota; class Bacilli; order Bacillales; family HMF5848; genus HMF5848. The sequence continues at coordinate 561,468 of NZ_RWIV01000001.1, read as the reverse complement.
TATCAAAGGGGAGGTTTTCCTCCCCTTCTTCTTATGATTTACACTATTTTCAATTTTTTTACTAAGAAAATAACTCACCTGACCCTCATAAAATCAAAATGACTATAGAACATTATTAGTGAAGGGAAAGGTGATATAGCATGAATAACAAAATTCAAAAACTATCTTATGATGACATTGACAACCTGCTTGAAGCCACTAGCAACGATTATGTTTATGAAGATATCAATTGGAAATTCATAACCGATGAAGAAATAGAGGTCTTACTAAATACCCACTAACACCTAAATTGTCTGTGGGCACCATTTATTATTTTGGGCCCTTTTATTTCACTCTACAATATTTTTCAGAAGTTCATCATAAAAATATATAACCTACCACATTGTCATTCAGTTTTTTTCATAAAAGAAGCATTCCACACCTACATGGTCCATCCTCGCAAAAGACACTAAACCACCTATATTACAAGAATTAAAATGTTCCATTTACATATAATTTAAATTTTTCTCTCCTACATCGTTGATCAACACATCAATATTATGCAACACTTCTTTTGAAGCTTGTTCTAATGTCTGTAGGTGTTGTTCCGCAGATGCTATATCTCCTGCTGCAAAGGATTGAGCCGCTCTCCTTGCCGAATCATGAACTATCTTATGTGGAGCATCTAAAAGTCTAAATTCTGGTTTACCCTTAAATTGTTCTTGCACTTTATTGTTAAAATACCATTTACCGAGTCGACAATCTTGATGTGATGCCACATCCTCTGGATTTATTGTTTCTAGACCGAGGAACATATTATATACACGCCACTTCCAAAGTATATGATCCGCTTTTGATAGATTCAATAGAGCTTTCGTGGTTAAACTTACATTGCGACCTGTGGTAATACCTTTTCTAAAAGCATCAATTGTTTTACTCAACGCATAAATAGCTTCTCCTGTATTCACACCTAAAGAATGAACATTGCTTGTTAAATCAGCAATAGATGCCATTCGATGTGCAATTTCATCTATGGCTGCAGCCTGTTCTTCGGCACTAGCTGCTGTGTTTGAAGTTGCTTGATTGATGTCTCCTACCAAGGTTGTGATTTCAGACAATATCGGCAGTGAAGCTGTTGCTTCTTTCGTAGCCTTGTTAATGACTATTGATGTAGAGTTGATTGATTCCTCCACTTCTTTCGAAAAGAACCTTAGACTATTTACATTTTCATTAACTCTTTGAATAGAATTTACTGTGTCATCAGCTAGCTTTCGTACTTCTGTCGCTACAACCGCAAAGCCCTTGCCATGTTCACCTGCACGAGCTGCCTCGATCGAAGCATTAAGAGCTAGTAAACTTGTCTGATCGGCAATTCCATTAATTAAAGAGACGACTTCTTCAATAGTTGCAATATTTTGTTGTAGATTCGCAAAATTTTTAACTATCGATTCGAAATTTTTATTTGATTCAACAATCTCATTTAGAGCTTTATTAAAAACTCTATATCCATCTTCTGCTTTTTCTACAGACACGTACGTTTTCTCTGACACACTTGATACGGTGGATGCGACTTCCTCAATTGTAGCCGTCATTTCTTCTGTCGCTGATGTTGCACTAGTAATGTCATGGTCTTGCTTTTCAAGACTTGTTATTAAATCTTTAATAAACATAATCTCAGCATTTTTATCCATTATATCGACAATCCCAGTTGTTACTCCTTCTAACAACTGCTCAGAGTATAGTTCCATTATTATCTGTTGATCAACAGCAACTGCTCTTTGTAATACTTGTAAATACTGCTTGTACTTTGTGGGACTCAGCCTTTTACTGTTTATAAGTGCTGATTGTAACGAGATAAGTAAATTACTGTACACTGCCCCAAGCTTAGGAAACGATGCATCAATGTTGGATAACGCTTCATAAAACGATACAACGTTTTGTATGTATGCATCGTCACGTTGCATACTAAAAAAATTAGATAAGTAGGACGCTGTAATGGATTCATCCATTTTTGAATCATTTGAAATTTTAGCTATGTATGACTCAAGGATTGTATATAGTTGATTTAGATTAGGTTCAATAATTTTATGTATTTCTAAAAGTTGCTGATGGTCCGAGCTTTTAAAGGAATGTAATGCAAGTGTGGCCGCAAATCTCCCCTCGTTTTCACTTTTTATTTCTATTGGAGCCATATTTTCTTTTATCTTTTTTCTGCCAAACATACTATACCTCCGTTCGAGTAATATCTTTAAATTTCGACAAATTATATAAAACCCCTTCCTATTTTTACAATAAATACAGAGTAAATGATAAAAAGCAGCAATAATAATCTACAATTGATAATCTACCGCTTTCTTGTCGATATTCTGTCGCTCTTGTGTCGATATTCTCCACTCTTCGTCTTAGCTGAGCTTTTCTAGCGAATTCCACTCTTATGAACCAAGGATTATCCCATAAACAGAAGAACCGGTCAGAGCCTTTTTCTAATAATTACATAATTTTACACTCTTTAGTTAAAGATAATAAAAAGAATATCTGACGTTAGGGGGATTGTATGTCTGACCAAAGACGAATACGGTCCTGTATAAGCCCTTTTGGGATAAGTAACTTACATTATCAAAGCCCTCATAACATTGTATGGTGGTCGATTTCATTCCCAGGATTTGGACACATGCTACTACAGCAGTATTTTAGAGGGAGTATTCTTAGTATTTTAGAAGTGTTTTTAAATTACAATGCTAAGTTAAATCTTTCTATGGTGTACTCATTTACAGGGGATTATAATCAAGCAGCTGCCGTGCTAAATCCAAAATGGGCACTACTTTATATGTTTTTATATCTCTTCACAATCTTTGACAGCTATCAGTTATCAATCAGTTCCAACCTAATTTCTAAAATAGAGAAACGAACAAAACTACAAACCAAGTCACTTGCCATGAACACGTTTGAACTTACTTTTTTAGATAAGCGCGAACCTATTATTGGATTAATTTGGTCCCTTATCCTACCCGGAACAGGGCAGCTGTATACTCAAAGATTTATGTTAGGATTTTTCGGTATTATTTGGTGGCTAGTCTATTCATATTACTCAAATTTCTATTTGGGGATTTATTATTTATTTTTAGGAGACTTGCAAAATGCAACAGATGTTTTGAATGCGCAATGGCTATTGTTTATGCCATCAGTCTATGGCGGAGCGGCTTATCACGCTTATACTACTTGCGTAGAGCAAAACAAGTTGTTTAAAGAAGAACAACGAACCTATTTTAATCACACATATCAAACGTCAAGTTTAAGACTATCTAAAATAAGGTGAAACGTATGCACATTGTGGCTTCCTTCCAACATAGCTTATCCCTTGAATATGCCCTTACATCAATTGAGGAGTATGGTATTTCGAAAGATAAAATATGGACGGTCCCTCTTGAAACACAAGCTTTGCAAACAAAAATATTTGATTCTACACATGGAACAGATGGTATCTCAGTCATTAATGCCGCTCTAGCACTCGGGACTGCTTTTGCCGTTGTCGGTGCAAGTGTAGGCTTTAAGTTATTTTTAGGTCCCATCATATGGGGAATCATTGGGTTAGTGATTGGATTTTTTGTTGGATTTATCTTTCAATACATACGTAAGAAAAGTAAAAGTAAGAAAATCCATGATCCTGCAGCTCAAATAACCTCAGAGGTTATCATCATTATTGAGTGCGCGAACCACAACATGGCAAAAGAAATAGAAGGCATTATGAAGGAAGCAAAAGTCATAGGATTAGGGATAATTAAGTAAAAAACTGACCTAAGTCATCATGAAATATGATGCTAGGTCAGTTTTTTGTGGAGTTCTAATGTACAGGAGATTGTACGTTTTTTATAAATTCTGCTACTTCTTGTTCTGTACTTAGTTGTATAAGTTTCTCTATTACTTCACTCAGTTTCTGCTTTGACAGTGTAGAGATTAACTCCCTTGATGATAAGATAGAGCTTGCACTCATACTAAATTCATCTAATCCCATACCAAGTAAAATTCGAATGGCAATTGGGTTTCCTGCCATCTCACCACACATACCCACCCATTTCCCTTGTTTATGTGCAGCGTCTATCACTAACTTCACAAGTCTTAGTATCGAAGGATGATACGGTTGGTATAAATAAGAGACTTTTTCATTCATTCGATCAGCTGCCATTGTATATTGAATTAAATCATTTGTACCAATGCTGAAGAAATCGACTTCTTTTGCAAACGTATCTGCTGAAATAGCCGCTGATGGTATTTCAACCATCATGCCAATCTCAATGGTATCGGACACCGTAATACCTTTATCTTTAAGCTTCATTCGTTCTTCTTCAAGGATTGCTTTTGCTTGTCGAAGTTCTTCTAGTGTGGCAATCATCGGAAACATAATTTTCAAATTTCCATATACACTTGCTCGCAGTAATGCTCTTAGTTGAGTACGAAATATGTCAGTTTGTTCTAAACAGAGGCGAATAGCTCTGAACCCTAAAAATGGATTTAGTTCTTTAGGCAGTTGTAAGTACGGTAGTTCTTTATCTCCACCTATATCTAATGTACGAATCACTACTGGTTTACCTTCCATACCCTCTAATACTGCTTTATAGGACTCGAATTGTTCATCTTCGGTAGGAAGTTGATTACGATCCATATATAGAAATTCTGTGCGATACAATCCGATTCCCTCGGCACCATTTTTCAAGACCGTCTCGAGATCATTTGGATTACCTATATTTGCAGCTAGCTCAACATGATACCCATCTTTTGATACGGTTGAGGCGTAAACTAGCTTTGCCCACTCTTCTTTTTGCAACTCATACTCTTTTATTTTCACAAGATACTCTTGTACTTCTTTATCTGAAGGATTAGTAATCAACTTCCCTTCCATCCCATCAATGATAACAACATCACCAGACTCAACTTGCTCTGTTATAGTTTTCATCCCTACCACAGCTGGAATTTCCATAGATCTTGCCATAATAGCAGAGTGAGAGGTTCGTCCACCAATGTCTGTCGCAAAGCCTTTGACGAATCTTCTATTTAACTGTGCTGTGTCCGATGGTGTTAAGTCTTCTGCAATAATAATAACTTCCTCATGTATATCTGCAAGTGAAACAGATTTTACACCTAATAAATGCTTGAGAACACGGTTGGTGACATCACGAATATCAGCCGCTCTCTCTCTCATATATTCATTATCCATCGATTCGAAAATAGCTACAAATTTTGTGACCACTTCTTTTAAAGCATATTCTGCATTCACTTTTTCTGTTTTAATTTTTTCTTGAATAGGGTTGATAAGCTCAGGATCATGAATGACTAGCAGATGAGCAGAAAAAATTTCTGCTTTATCTTCACCTAATTCTTCTAAAGCTTTTTCTTTAATTGCTTTTAGCTCTTCTACGGATTGATTCAATGCAGCTGATAACCTATTAATCTCTTCTATTTCAGAAGCGACTTGCCGCTTTTCTACCTCTAGCTTAGCTTCCGTTATCTTGAGCGCCTTTGCAATGGCGATACCTGCTGAAGCTTCAATTCCAGTAATCGTAATAGACATTATTCGCCTAACCCACCTTTAATAACTTCACTAACACCATCTAGCGCTTCAACTTCGTCTGAACCTTCGGCTGTGATTGTAATTTCTGCACCTTTGCCTATGCCAAGTGATAATAAACCCATTATAGATTTAAGGTTGACTGATTTTTCTTTGTATATTAAAGCTAACTCAGAATGATATTTAGTAGCAACTGTCACTAACTGTGTAGCAGGTCTTGCATGAATACCTAATTCATCTGTTATTGTAAATGTATGTTGAACCATAATGATTTCCTCACTTTATAGATGTAATGTTTGCGTTTGTCATGTGAATACATTCACATATGAGATTGTTATATTATAAATTGTTAGTGATTTTTCCTTTACCGTAAACATTTTCCCAATCATTTATAAATTGGGTAACACTTGAGTCAGTTAATGGATGCGAAAGCAGACCATCCATCACCTCAGCATTGACTGTTACAGATTGCCCTCCACATAGAGCTACATCATGGACTTGTTGAATGTTTTTAAAGGATGCAGCTAACACCATGGTGTCAAGCCCATAGTTATGCAGTAGCGTAACAATTTGTGATACAACATCGACACCATTCCCGCTAATATTATCAATACGATTTACATAAGGTGCCACAAAATCTGCACCAGCCATAGCAGACATTAATGCTTGATCTGCAGTATAAATTGCAGTAGCTGTGATGTTCATACCTTCTTTTTTGAGAAGCTTCATTGCTTTAATTCCTTGTGGAGTCACCGGGATTTTAATGTAAAGTTCCCCACCTATTTGCTCATGAAGGTAACGTGCTTCTTCTAACATTCCTTCCGCAGTTGAGCTTAGTACTTGTACGTGAAGATCCTTCTCCGTCCCTATTACTTCACGAATTTCTTTTAAAAGCCCTAGAAAATTAGTGTTTTCTCTTGCAATAATGGTTGGATTTGTTGTGACGCCTGACATTGGATATAAGTCAAATGCTCTTTTTATCTGGTCTATTGATGCCGTATCTAAGTAATATAGCAAATTAATCACCTTGTTCCTTCATATATTATAATCCACCTACAACAACATCGAATTGATATGATTGTAGATACGTTTTTATCTTATTTACTTCACCATCACTTGGTGGCGACAATTCACGTAGTGCATACTCTTTTGTTAAATATTCGTATTTACGCCGTCCATATTGGTGAAATGGTAAAATATGAACTTCAGAAATATCAAATGTCTGCAGGTACTGTGCGATATTCTTTATATTTTCCTCTTGCATGGTATAACCTGGAATCAGTGGGATTCTCGGAATCACTTTAATATCTTGATTTAATAACATTTCGAAATTCTGAATGATGACAGACATATTGCCATTTAGTATGGCTTTTGCTTGATTAGCATTCCATATCTTAAAATCGTATAAAACAGTATCTAAATATGGTGTCATTTGAAATAAACCATCTTTGGGACCTTGTCCACTTGTCTCAATAGCCGTATTGATTCCTTGCCTTTTCAGTTCCTTTAATAGCTCTACGGCAAACGGCCACTGCGATAAAACCTCCCCTCCAGAGAGAGTTACGCCCCCTCCAGAGGTTTGGTAAAAGATATAGTCTTTCTGAACTTCCTTCACTATTTCTTGTACTGTCATATATGTCCCAAATGTAGTCATAGCTCCTGAAGGACATTCTTCTTCATCTAAGCTACATGTTTTACAATGGATACATCGATCTATGATTCTCACCATTTCCGGCTCAAAATTTTGAGATTCCGGATTGCTACACCACGGACACTTAAGTGGACAGCCTTTAAAAAAGACAAGTGTTCTAATTCCCCCGCCATCATGGATGGAGTAGCGTTGAATATTAAATATTAATCCTTTCACCGTTACCACTTCCTAGAGAGAATGCTCAACCCTTGCGATAATATCATTTTGCAGTTTTCTATCCAACTCCACAAAGAACGCACTATAACCAGCGACTCGAACAATCAAGCCTTTATAATTTTGGGGATGTTTCTGAGCATCAATTAATGTTTCCTTCGTTAAAACGTTAAACTGTACATGTTGAATTTTTAGTTTGGTAAATGCCATCAAGAAATCACTAAACTTATTGATTCCTTCTTCCCCTTCAATGGAGGACGGACTAAATTTTAAGTTTAATAAACTACCATTCACTGTAAGATAATTATCTAGTTTACTAACACTTTTTAGTACCGCAGTAGGACCTAGCTTATCTCGACCAACCATCGGTGATAGCCCACCATCTGCCAGCTGCTCTTTGGCTTTTCTTCCATCTGGTGTGGCTCCGACTGCTTCTCCTAATGGAATGTGTGCCGATACAGTATACGCCCCCGCCGTAAAGACGCCTCCACGTACATTCGTATACTTCTCAAGCTCTTTTGCGTAAACGCGGAACAAACTAGCAGCTATATCATCAATTTCATCATTGTCATTTCCATATTTATCATAACGATTAATCAAACGAACTCGAAGCCTCTCTTGCTCTTCAGTACCAAAATCATTTTCTAACGCTTCAACTAATTCTTTAAACTCAATTCGTTTTTCTTCAAAAACAAGCTTCTTAATCGCATATAATGAATCACTAAGATTCGCTTGTCCAATACCTTGAATACCAGAGAAGTTATACTTCGCTCCTCCCTCTGTAACATCCTTACCTTTTTCTAAACAACTATCAATTAATGTTGATAAAAATGGTGTCGGAGCAAATTCTCTGTGACCAATGTCCACTATGTTAGCACCTTCTGTAACGAGTTCTACATAATGTTTAATTTTTGCTTGTATATCTTCGATGATTGTTTCATAGGTTACGTGAGAATTGTCTTTGTGTTCTAAAATAGATAATTCCATTATTTTCAATAAATTAAAGAGTGCAATATCATGTAATCCATATGTCTTACCTGGGATTGTTATTTCAACACAACCAACAATCGCATAATCCCTAGCATCCTCTAACGTAACACCCTTTGATAAAAATCCTGGTACAATTACTTCATCATTAAACAATTGCGGAATTCCGGTGCCTAATCGAATTGTTTCAGCAGTCTTGTTCAAAAATGCACGTGGAATTAACTCATTTGTTCGAACCGATAAGTTCGGCTGTGGTAATTGAACATCATGATACGCTTCAAAGAACAAGTAGGATAAATCATTAACTGCATCTCTTCCGGTTTCAGTTAGTCCCCCAAGAGCAACTGTATAACCCGTTGGAAATCCAGCAAAATACTTGGCACTGTTTTCACTACGAATTAATACAACATCATTCGTTTTAATAAAAAAGCATTCTAAAAGCTCTTTTAAGTACTCTTGAGAGTCACCATTTTTCAAGCTATATTCATAGAACGGATACATATATTGATCAATACGTCCTAAAGATAGTGACGATGCATTTGACTCATATTGACCAACAAGACTAATAAACCACAATAACTGACTTGCTTCATAAAACGAGTCCGGCTTACTATACGTAATTTTTCTACAAATTCGTTCAATCTCTAAAAGCTCATTCTTTCTTTCGTGATCATCTTCGTACATTTCAGCTTCTACCCTTGCAAGGTCCGCATAGCGAAGAATATGTTGCTGCGTAGCTTTAAATGTAATTTTTGCAGCTTCATAATAAAGATTATCAGGATGTGATCCTACTTTTCCGTCTATTATGTCAATAATAGATTGCACACCTTGATTTAATATAAACGGAAAGTCCATAATAATATGTCCCTGGCCTTTGTCCGTTTGATTTAACTTAAAAACATCTTGGTTAACAGCCTCTTTTACTTTTGGACTAATCTGTGCGTTAATAAAGTCCTTCATCGAGTTTTTTTCCCAATAAGGATAAAGTGTGTCTCGATATATTTGTTTATCTTCTTCACTTATCACAAACTTATCCTGAGGCCGGCTATGAATCGTATCTAATTCAGCAAGAATCCAGTAGGGATCCATCTCTGGGGATATAATCCCTGACCTAGGCTCAACAGTTCGATTCCCAACAATAAGTTCTTTATCTCTAATGGATATCTTCACCTTATTTAGTATGTTCTCCGTTGCCTTCGCTCTTCTGATTATAGTTGGTTCGCCCTTTGTTTGCTGGTAGCTTTCTGTGTATAACAAGGCTCTTTCAATCGAAACTTTTCGGTCTCTTTTGAATAAATCTTGCTTTAAGTGACGAATTCTTTCATTCATTGATAGCCCACCCCAAAAGTTTTTTCTTTGATAATAATGTTCTCTCTAGCAAACCATATATCTATTTCCCAAGCTTATTCACTAATTGTGTCATGACTGCATCAGCTTTCTTAATACAATCCCCCGCGCTAATACGAATAATCGGTTTACCTTTAAAACGCTCTTCATTCTTGATCGCAATATTGTTTGTTAAGATAACCGCGTCCGCTTGTTGAATATCTTCTTTCTTCAACTCGTTTTCAATACCAATTGATCCTTGTGTTTCTACACTAATTTCAATACCTTTTTTCTTGGCTGCTATAGCTAAAGCCTCTGCTGCTAAAAATGTGTGTGCTACTCCTGATGGACAAGCTGTAACTGCTACTAATTTCATGATAATTTCCTCCTCGTTTCGGTTGATTGTTTTATGCTACTAACGTCTCTTTTAATAATGTTTCCAATGCATCTTTATCTTGGGCTGTAAATAGCATGTCTTTAAAATCATCGTGCATCAACTTTCTTGATAAAGCTGCTAATATTCTTAAGTGTTCATTTGATGCAGCTGCCTTAGGAACCGCTAATAAAAAAACAGCTTCTACAGGTTCTCCATCTAGAGATTGCCAATCAATAGATTTTTTCAATCTAGCAAATACAACCGTAGGTTCTGCGACAGCACAGCATTTACCATGTGGAATAGCGATTCCAAATCCAATTCCCGTTGTACTTAACTCTTCTCTATCAAGTACATTTTTCAAAAATGCATCATAACAATAATTCTTTGTTTCATTACATACAGCTGTACGTTCTTCAAAAGGAGCGGTACACGTTTCGTAAGTATTTAAACGATTTTGTTGTAACACAATTTTCGATAACTCTCTAATTGCCTCTTCTTTAGAATCCACTTCAAAGTCGAGGTGAATTAAATTTTCATTAATTATTAACGACATTACAAACACCCATTTCTGATTTAATATGCTCTTTCTAGAAGTTGAAAATAGGATCTATACTAGCAATCCTGACTCTTGTTTTAATCTAATCTTGTACTCTTCTACACATCGTCTCATCGCTTCCCCTGAATCGGGAAACTCGATACCATAGCTTTTCGCCTTATCCGTCACAAGTCTAATATCTCTTGGGTTATCACTATATTTCTCTGTATCCTCAACCACTAACTCATTGATTCTTTCCTCAATACCAAGGCTTGAGAAAATATGCTTGACCATTTCATATCTACTCATGTTGTTTATACTACCTAAATGGTACGTACCAAATGGTAAGCTAAATACTTTTTCAAAGTTTTCAATCATATCATAGACATATGTCATCCCTCTGAACTCATGTGGTGATGCATAAATCTTTTCATTTTTTAAAATGCTAGTAAGAGTATCCCAGAGTATATTGTTTACCATGTTATTATTCCGCTCAGGCAACCCGAACATCCAAGTAAAACGGACAATCCATAGCTCATCAATGATATCCTTCAGCAATGCTTCAGCTTCTAATTTATTCGCTCCGTAAACCGTATTTGGAACTGCTACATCCTCTTCACTAAAAGGACCCGCATTTTCATTCCCATTGAATACTTGCTCTGAGCTTAAAAATACTAATTTAGCTGAGACACGTTTTGCTGCTCGAGCTACATTAACTGCACCGTCCACATTAATTTTCTGTGCAATATCAGGCCTTTTGTTACAAAAGTCGGTTACCGCTATAGCAGCTGCATGAATAACATAATCTGGACGATATTGTGTAAAGAACTCTTCCACTTTCTCGTTATCAACAATATCCAGTTCTTCTTTATCAGTCACAATAAATTCATATTGATCTTTATAGAATTCTGTTAATCTTTTACTAAAAAATCCTTTTCCACCTGTTATCAGTATTTTTTTCATAATGCATCCTTCCCACTACAGGGTATTTTAGTAGCTTCTAAAGTTGTCTTTTTTTCTGATAGCAGACTTGGGAGCTTACTCCCAAAGTCTGCTATGTATATTATCAATTAACTGATGTACTCAAATTCCATTTCAAACTCTTCAGCAGTCTCATCATCTTTCTTTTCTACTACTTCTTTCTTAAATGCAATCGCAATACCAGCTGTTACAAGCATACCAACCGCAATCGATAGTAAGAATCCAGGTACGTTTCCTACAACCGGAATCATAATTAAACCTGCCCACGCAACTTGGCACGTTACACCTAACATATAAGCTGTTGCTGCACCAGCTGCAGATCCTAACATTGTTGCAGGAATGATTCTTAGTGGATCATTAGCTGCAAATGGGATAGCTCCTTCTGTAATACCAACTAGCCCCATAGCAAAGGCACCTTTACCAGCTTCACGTTCTTCAACTGTAAATTTCTTTTTCGCGATAAATGTAGCAAGAGCTAATCCCAGTGGTGGTGTACATACCGCAACAGCAGATGCTCCTGCATATGTATAAATCCCAGCACTAACTGTCGCTACTGCAAACGTAAATGATACTTTGTTAACTGGACCACCTAAATCAAAACCTGTCATTAATCCACAAACAATTCCAAGAAGAATTTTGTTGCTATCACTTAAATTTGTTAAAAACCCTGTTAAATACTCCATTAAACCTGCTATCGGAGATCCTACAACCCAGAACATAAATGACGCTGTTAGCAATGTACCTAAAATCGGAATAATAATAATTGGCATCAAAGACGATAAGGATCGTGGTAACTTTATTTTCTTAATATAATGAACTACGATACCTGCAAATAAACCCGATATAATCCCACCAATAAATCCTGCTCCAACTGCGCTTGCAATAGCACCACCAATTGCACCTGGTGCAATACCTGAACGGTCGGCGATTGAAAACGCGATAAACGCTGATAGAATAGGAACCATGAAGAATAGCCCCTGAACTCCAAAATTGAATAAATCATTTAAAATTGTTCCTTCTGTAGGAACACCACCTTCTCCAAAAAGAGCAACTGAGGCAGCTAAAATAACACCGCCGGCTACAACGAACGGTAGCATGTAAGAAACACCTGTCATTAAATGCTTTCGAGTATCTTTGAAAATACCGACAAACTCATTAATTGCTTTACTCATTTTCTTTCCTCCTTAATAAAGTACGTGTATAAATAAAACAAAATAAACAAGAACAATAAACAATGATAATATCTTCACGTTTACACTGAGAAAACGCTTTAATTTTATATAAAAGAAAAAGAATTGCATTGTTCAATACGATATTACCTAAGTTACCTCCCTATTCATTATTGTTGTTTATTATTCTTTATCGTTTACAATTACAATAATAAAATACGATTCAAATTAATACAACATAGTAAATACGTTTTTTTGTGACAAATTATCAAACACAATGCAAAGATATAGAAAAAGCGGTAGAAAACTGCGACGGAGACGTCATGCAGCCGTAATAGACAAGCTATTCTGAGGAGGTTGATTCATGGAGATCTAAGGAATACATGGTCTCACGTTGTGATAGGAAGGGGCGTTTATTGGAGGTTATGTCAAATTGGTGAATATCGTCATGAGAGTGATAGAATATCGACACGAGAGTAATGTAATACGACACAATACTAGTAGAAAACCATTCGCTTGTGGGTAATGTGAGTAGGAGTGTGCGACTAGGTTTAAAATGAAAGTTGAAATTTTGGTATTTTTCTTTTTGACTTCAATTAAGCAAAAAAATAGCGGTTTGTATATATTTATACAAACCGCTTCTATCCGTATAATATTATCATGCAGCTGGCATGTTTATTTTTAAATTAAGTTTACGTTAGATTGATATAAAGACCTTTTCACTTTGTCATTAACTTTTTCATCCGTAATGATTCCTTTAAACTCGTCAATACTAGCATATTTGTAATTTCCATCGTGATTAAACTTAACAACTTCCGAAACCAGGTATGTCTTTCTACTTGATTTTAAAATCGCTTTCTTCGTTAAACCATCCTCGGCATCATAAGTAAAAACACTATTTTCAAATACATCTATTCCCACTGCGCCGACAAAGGCAATATCAAACTTGTACTGTGTAATTGTCTGGATGCACAAACTCCCTATAAATCCATCACAAAACTCATTTAAGCTACCACCAACAGAGACTAGTTTCACGTTGCTTTGACAAGTAAACACTTGGATGATTTCAATCATATTCGTCACAACTGTAACACGTTTCCCACTATTTAGAATCTCTTTAGCTAATTCTATGTTACTCGTTGATATATCAAGAAAAATGGTATCACCAGCATTTATAAGTTCTATAGCTTTGGCGGCAATTTTCTTTTTTGCCTCAACATTAGACGCTTTACGTTTTACGACTTCGAAACTATGTGTATTTTGACGAAGTGGGACCGCCCCACCATACGTTCTTTTTAACAAGTCCGACTTTTCTAATTGCGCTAAGTCTTTACGTATACAGTCTTCAGTCACCTTAAAAAGAGCACTTAACTCTTTAACCTTGACTGATCCATCAGAATGCAGTTTTTCAATAATTTTCTGATGCCTTTCTTCAGCAAGCATCCGCTCCACCTCTTACTTTTTACTCTTCTCTAAATATTCTTTTAGCACAGAAACAACAAGATTATGGTCTTCACATTGTGATAGTCCTGACACCGTAACCGTCCCGACAACACCTGTTTCTCGTAAAGTGATAGGAAAAGACCCTCCAGCTGCAGCAAAATCATCTTTGCTAACGCCGTATTTTTGATAAAAATCAGCATTTTTCATCTGCACTAATAAAGCCATGTGATAGGAACTTTTATAAAAATGATACACCGTGTTCTCTTTTCTTCTAATCCACTTATTATTATCTGGACTTGTTCCAACATGTGAATAATGAAATAATTGTCGTCTGTTAACTGTAATATTAATAGCTATCTTCTTATTTTGCAACCGTGCTAATTTAGCAAGCTGATTACCTATAGCAAGCGCATCTTCACTTGTAAAGAAATCAAAAACTATATCAGCTTCTTGCTGTTCTACCTCATGCAGTAGTTGAGGGGTATCATTCATGCACCATCACTCTTTTCTGGTTTTTATTGACTTCATCCTAATAAAACTATATGATAACGACTAAACAATTGTCAATAATAACAAACAATAATAAACAATAATGAGAGGTGCTTTTTTTCTATGAAAAACATAAATTTTGGTATTATTGGATTTGGATCCATTGCAAAAACGCACGCATTGAGCGCTTATGATGCAAACCTTAGATTTAATCTACCTTATACCTTGAACCCCTCTAGCGTGCTCACTAGAAAAGACACTGCATTAACACTACCTAGTGCAAAAAATTACACATCATTTGAAGATATGATTCATACATCAGACTTGCATTTTTTGGATATATGTACACCAAATAACACACATCAAGATTATGTAGAGATGGCTGTAAAAGCTAATCTACCAATTTATTGCGAAAAACCGCTTGCCGAAAACTTGGAAGCAGCAACAAAAATGATGGAATTAGTTTCAGAGAATAACATTCATAATGCTGTTGCGTTTATGTACAGATTCTTACCAGCGATTAACATCCTTAAACAAGAAATAAAAAAAGGGACAATCGGTTCTTTAATACATTTTAAAATAGCTACCTATCATAGCAGCTATCTTAGCTCTGCAAAAGCAGGCACATGGAGAACAAAGGCAGCAAGTGGTGGTGGTGCCCTACTAGATTTGGGTGTTCACTTAATTGATCTCATTCATTATGTTTTAGGGGAAATCACTGACATCACTTCAAATATGAAAATCCATTTCAAAGATAGAAGCTATGTTGATGAATATGCTTTTTGTAATGTGATAACTAATGAAGGAACAGAGGGGACATTAGAGGTGTCACGCATCTCCGCCGAAACAAATAACCGAGATGCTTTTGAAATTTATGGTGAAACAGGAAGCCTTAAGGTTAACATGAAACAACCTTATGTAGTGGAATATTTTAATGAGACCAATCACTCAACATCCCTTCTTTATCCGTCAAAAGAATTGTTAGAAACTCTTAATTTTCCTCAGGAGCGAGCTTGCTTAGGGTTTTTCCAAAGTGCACACACAGCTTCTCTTATCGTATTTGCAAATTCAATATATGCAAATACAGTATCAGAGATTTCGGCAAACTTCTCCGATGCCCTAAAAGTTCAACGAGTAGTAGAGATGGCTTATAACAACTCGAATTCTTAGTGAACGATATTGCTTGTATGTGAAGAACTACAAAGAAGATCCCATAGATTTTCCTGTCATTAGACGAGATTTGAAGAATAAAGTACCTGCCCGTGGGCAGGTACTTACATAAAGATCGTCTATTTTCCTATCTCAACGTCCTTTTTAGAAACTCTCTTGTTCGTTCTTCTTTTGGATTGTTGAAGATTTGTTCCGGGCCACCTTCTTCTGCAATGACACCTTTGTCCATAAACACGACTCGGTCTGATACATCTCGAGCAAACTCCATTTCATGTGTCACGATTAGCATTGTTAAACCAGACTCAGCTAGTTCCTTCATAACTTTTAGAACTTCTCCGACCATCTCTGGATCCAGTGCAGATGTCGGTTCATCAAACAGCATAACATCTGGTTCCATTGACAGCGCTCTGGCAATTGCTACACGCTGTTTTTGGCCACCTGATAGCTGTCTTGGCTTTGCGTTCACATATTCATCCATGCCAACCACTTTTAAATATTTAAGTGCTACCTTTTCCGCTTCTTCTTTTGAGCGTTTTAGCACCTTCACTTGGCCAACCACACAATTCCCTAATACATTGTGATTGTTAAATAAGTTAAATTGCTGAAATACCATCCCTAAATGCGTACGATATTTATGAATATCATGCTTATCATCTAGTATATTTTCACCATGATATATAATTTCGCCACCACTTGGTTTTTCTAGCAGATTCACGCAGCGAAGTAGTGTAGATTTCCCTGACCCTGAAGATCCAATAATACTGACTACTTCTCCCTTATTCACATGAAAGTTAATATCTTTTAGAACTTCATGTGACCCGAAGGATTTGCTAAGATGCTGAATATCTATAATTTTTTCCATCATCGTGCAACCTCCTTCATCGCCATATCAGTTGTTGTCTTCAAGTAATTATCTGGACCATCTAATTTTCTTTCCCAATAACGTAAGATGAGTGTGATGGTAAATGTCAACACGAAGTAAATCGCACAAGCGACTGTAAACGATTCGAAATACCTGAAGTTATTCCCTGCAATTGATTTCGTTTGGAAGTAAAGCTCTGTAACGGATATAACATTAAGAACAGACGTATCTTTAATATTGATGATAAAATGATTACCTGTTGCCGGAAGAATATTTCGAATAACTTGAGGAAGAACAACGTTCCACATTGTTTGGAAATGATTCATACCAATAGCCTGTGCCGCTTCAAATTGCCCTTTATCTATTGACACGATCCCACCACGAACGATTTCTGCCATATATGCCCCCGTGTTAATGGAGACTATTAATATAGCTGCTACAATACGGTCCATATCAAGTCCAAAAGCTAAAGCTGCGCCATAAAAAATAACCATAGCTTGTACAATCATAGGTGTACCACGAAATACTTCTATATAAATTGATAGAATTGAATTGATTATTTTTAATAAAACTCTCTTTGCTCCTCGCTCAGGAATTGGGATCGTACGTATAACCCCTATTAACAAGCCAATAATTGCCCCAAAAACAGTACCAATTAAGGAAATTAATAGTGTTACACCAGCACCCCGAAGGAACATGGGCCAGTTCTCAACAAGAATTTTTATTACCCACTCTAGGCTCATTTTTCCTGACTCCTCCTATAAAATATGAAACCGACCACATTCTAATAGCAGCCGGTTTCATGCTTATTTATTCTGCCGCAGGCTGGTTTTGAATAGCAGCATCCATAATGCTTTTTTGTTCGTCCACTGAGATACCTGCCAGTACTTCATTGATTTTTTCTGTTAATTCACTATCTTTTTTCAGTCCAACTGCGATTGCCGTATCATCTTCTGATGTTTCGAATCCTTCTGTAAATTCAACCATTACGAAGTTATTATTTACTGATTGTGCACTTACACCTTCAGGACGCTCAGAAACATAGCCATCAATTACGCCTGATTCAAGCGCTACTCTCATAGCTGGGAAGTTATCCATTGCTGGCTCTTTTGAAACACCATTAATTTGGTCGATAACTGAATAATGGAAGGTATTTAATTGTGCTGTGATTTTTGCACCATTAAAATCTTGAATTGACGTAGCACCTTCAAATGGGCTACCTTTCTTTACAACAATAACTAAATCAGACTTGTAATAGTTACTTGAGAAATCAATTGTCTCTTTACGTTCAGCAGTTGGTGACATACCAGCGATAATAGCATCGATTTTACCAGATGTTAATGCTGGTACAAGTCCATCCCATTCTGTTTTTACAATCACTAATTCTTTCCCAAGACCTTCAGCAATTTTCTTTGCAATTTCTACGTCATAGCCACCTGCATACTCAGAGCTTCCGTCAATCTTCACGCCACCATTTGAATCATCCATTTGCGTCCAGTTGAACGGTGGATAGCCAGCTTCCAGTCCTACTTTAAATGTGTTGTCATCTGATGAATTGGTTGACCCACAACCTGTGACTAGTAACATAGCTGAGATAGCTAGTACAAAAAGTAATGATAATTTCTTTTTCATTATTGTTTTCTCTCCCTTAAATAGATTAATTAAATAAGATATCTCTATGGCAACTATTAACTACTTTATAATTTTTCTGAATCTTTATGCTATTTTTTAACATAAAAAAATCGACCTGAGATGAACTCAGGTCGACTTGTATACAAAGCTGCCCGTAATTCCTCTACTTTTATCCCTTTGCGAGATAGCACAACTCAATAAACTGGGACGTCTATTGAGACAGTCCTGCAGCTCTTAACTGCAGACCCAGCATATAATAGTGAGTCTATTATATGCTTCGGCGATATTTCCTTCTCCTTTGTCTCATCGCTTCTCACACTACACAAAGGACTGTTAAATACCGCGCCTCTACCTCACTTTCAAAAGTGAGGTGTCTTATTAAATTATTAATTCTTAGCCTACATGAACATGACGAATCTGTCAATCTATTATCATTGATATACATTAATTCCCATACTGTATTTACGCCGCATCTCGCTTTCCATGTATAACTCCACTCATAGAATCATATATTCAAGTGGTTAAATTATAAGGTAAAGGAGCGAAGTCATCATGAGTAAAGAATCAACATCTTTTACAAGTCCTTTTGACCCGTATGTGTATCAAACACTACAAGGTATTACAGGTGCTGCAGTTGTTGTTCAAACAACACAAGGAACGGTTACAGGCATACTTAAAACAGTGATGCCTGATCATATTGTCGTCGAGTCTGGTGGATCTCCATTCTTTATTCGAATACAGCAAATTGTTTGGGTTATACCTAGGTAAGGAGGGGTACTATGTTTAAACGAGAAAATCGTATGTTAATCGACTTGCCTATTCCTGAACACGGGGATCCAAATGCTGCCGCTGTTGTTCAGGAACTGTTAGGTGGTAAATTCGGAGAGATGTCTACACTAAATAACTATATGTATCAATCCTTTAACTTTCGTCAAAAGGATAAACTAAAGCCATTTTATGATCTCGTAGCTAGTATCACAGCCGAGGAATTTGGTCACGTCGAGCTTGTTACGAATGCTATTAATTTATTATCTAGAGGAAATACATTTTACACCGGCAATCCAGATGTAACGCCGTTGCGTGAAGGGAAGGATAGTCGGAATACGTATCAATTTATCGCCACAGCCCAAACAGCTTTAGCAGGAGATTCTATGGGACGCGCATGGACAGGGGACAATGTTTTCAGTAGCGGAAACTTAGTCCTAGATTTACTTCATAATTTCTTTTTAGAAGTAGGAGCGCGTACTCATAAGATGAGAGTATATGAAATGACTGAGCATGAAACGGCAAGGGAAATGATTGGATACTTATTAGTTCGAGGTGGTACACATGTGTTGGCTTATGCAAAAGCGTTAGAAATTGCCACGGGGGTCGATGTAAAAAAATTGATTCCCCTACCTAATTTATCAAATTCAAAATTCGATCATGCTCGTAAATATGAAGAGCAAGGATTAGCAAATGTGCTATATACATGGAATGATGTTGGAGATTATGCGGATATTGCGCAAATATGGAAGGGGACAAATCCAGAAAGTGGAGATAGACTGATTGTAAAAGAGGGTAGTCCAAAAGGTGCACCTATTCCAAACTTAGATGACTTACCAGAAGAGTTTGCACCTGGTATTGATAAAGATGATTACGCTAGAATTGCAAAACGTCTCTTGGAAAATATGTAAAATTTATTTTTGACACATGAAACTAAAAGGTGTTAGCTAAACTTTCAGCTAACACCTGTTTTTATTTGTAATACACTTTATCAATGTTATATTTCGCTTGGAGCTTGTTAATAATGTACGTTTCGTATATATCTCTTTCCATTGCGTCTTCTACATAAAACACGTCAATACGGTACACTTCATCACGATACGGTTTTAGTGGAGACACATTATCCTCAAGATGCTTCTTTACACGTTGTCTAAGCTTTCTTGCTTTTCCTACAAAAAGAAGCTCGTCATTGATGTTATAAAATAAGATGATACCGCCTTTATCTCTAGGTATTTCATGAAGATCAATAAATCCTTCAATTGATTTAATAATCGGCTCATCTTCGTTACGGCGTGTTTGCTCTCTTTCCGTAATAGAAACATCCACTGCTGGGATTGAAATGTTAATCATTAAAAGTCACGTCCTCTACTTTACTTAAAGATAAATCGTATCATAAGTAAGATTGAAATACTATTTTATTTTGTACGCTCATATTATTTGCTGACATATGAATATAATGCACTTTATTGTACAATACGAATCCTGCTCAATAACGAGATACTATTGTTACTATAATGGCTAAATTGTGCGGTTAACATATTGGATTTTTTTACGAAAGAAGCCCCTGATTCATCAGAGGCTTTTTATTGTATCTACTGAAGCTTATACACTCTAGCCTCATACGGCTTTAACGTAATTGTTTCAATAGTCGCGACATCGGCAACATCATTATTACTAATAAGTAACTCATGTGATTTGTTAATTAATTTTGATGGCAATTCAAATATTGCTTCTTTATTTGATAAATTCGTAATGATTAGCATCACTTCATCATTTAGAGTTCGTGTGTAAGCATAAATTTGTGTATGGTCTTCTAGTATAAGCTCATACGCACCGTAAATGAGAGCTTCCTCTTGCTTCCTTACCTGGATAAGCTTTTTATAATAGTGATAAATGGAATTCGGGTCAGCTTTTGCCTGATCAACATTGATAAATTCGTGATTTGGATTCACCTTTAACCAAGGCTGTCCCGTTGTAAATCCTGCATTTTGCGCACTGGACCATTGCATCGGTGTTCGTGAGTTATCACGGCCCATTTTCCAAATTATGTTCATTATTTCTTGATGAGCCTTTCCTTCTGCAATCTCGTTGTAATATAGATTTTTAATCGCCACATCATTGTACTCTTCAATTGAATCAAACTTTACATTCGTCATACCAATTTCTTGACCTTGATAAATAAATGGTGTGCCTTTCATTAAAAAGTACATCGTTGCTAAACTTTTCGCTAATTTTTCACGGTTTTCTTGATCGTCGCCCCATGTAGAAACAGAGCGAGGAATATCGTGATTTTCTAAAAATAAGGCATTCCAGCCCACACCTTCTAAAGCTGCTTGCCATTTAGTTAGAATTTTTTTCATCGCTGGGACATCGACGCCGACGCCTGCCCTCATGTTAGTGCCCCATAAGTCAAGATGATCAAATTGGAATATCATATTGAACTTCCCGTTTTCTTCACCAACCCATAAATCAACCTCATGAGTTTTGACACCATTTGCTTCTCCAACCGTCATGATATCGTATTTGCTAAACGTTTCTCTTTTCAATTCTTCTAAAAAGACTTGAATGCCCTCTTGATTCATATGACAATCAAAAGATGGAACGTACTTTTTATTCTCCGGATTAGGTAGATCAGGGAATCCTGGTCTTTTTTTAATATGAGAGATAGCATCTACTCGAAATCCATCAATTCCTTTATCTAACCACCAGTTCACCATGTCATATAAATCGTTACGAACAGCAGGATTTTCCCAATTTAAGTCAGGCTGCTTACGTGAGAATACATGCATATAATACTCTTTCGTTTGTTCATCATACTCCCAAATGGATCCACCGAAAATAGATTCCCAATTGTTTGGCTCTTTTCCATCTTTACCAGGGTGCCATATATAATAATCTCTATATGGATTATCATTTGATGAACGTGACTCAATAAACCATGGATGTTCATCAGAAGTATGATTTATAACTAAGTCCATAATAAGTTTCATACCACGTTTATGTACTTCTTTTAAAAGTTGGTCAAAATCTTCCATTGTACCAAACTCTGGCATAATGCCTTGATAGTCACTAATGTCATATCCATTATCATCGTTCGGTGAGCTATATATCGGACAAATCCATATGACATCGATTCCAAACTCTTTTAAATAATCTAGCTTAGAGATGACTCCTTGAATATCTCCGATACCATCTCCGTTAGAATCCATGAAGCTTCGTGGATAAATTTGATAAGCCACGGCTTCTTTCCACCATATCTTTTTCATACTTATTCTCCTAGTTCTTTTATATAAAAATGTGTACGACATACACTTTATTTTATTATGTCGATTTTTTCAATGATAATTAGGGATTTTCTTATATTATAGGTGTATAGCGCTACATATTTCATAACGCAGGAGAACTATATAAATATGCAACAAAAAAAGGGCATATTGTTTGCCCTCTATTTACCCTATATTACGTTCCGCAAAAAGTACGGTATGGTTGATTTGATGGTGTAGGTAGGGTCGCATACTCAACTTGCTCTGATGTGTGTGCGTACGGGTCTGACAGTACTTTAAGAAGCTTTTTCATAACACTGAAATCACCTTTTTCTACAGCTGCTTCTAACGCTTCCTCAACTCGATGATTGCGCGGGATGATAGCTGGATTACTATCACGCATGAGCTGCTGGAAATCTGATTTCGGTTTATCTTGCTGATTTACTCGAGTTTCCCACTCTTCGTACCACTTCATAAAATCTTCATGGCCATAAAGACATGTTTTTTCTATATCATTAAATGTTAAGGCTAGAAATGTATTCGTGTAGTCTGCTTTATATTTTTGCATAAGACTAAGGAAACCTTCAATTAGAGCCTCATCTTGCGGGTTTTCGTCGAATAACCCCAATTTCGCTCTCATGCCAGCAAGCCAATTATGACGAAACTGCTTTGGAAATGTTGCTATCTCAGTCTCCGCTATTTTTATAGCCTCTTTTTCATCATCATGCAGAAGAGGTAATAGTGTTTCAGCAAACCTCGCTAAGTTCCAAGCACCAATATAAGGTTGATTTCCGTAAGCATAGCGCCCCTGTCTATCAATAGAACTGAAAACCGTTTCTGGATTATATACATCCATAAACGCACACGGACCGTAATCAATCGTCTCACCACTAATGGTCATATTGTCCGTATTCATCACACCATGAATAAAGCCTACAAGCATCCATTTAGAAATTAAATCAGCCTGCTGTTTGATGACTGCCTGTAGTAGGGCGAGATAACGATCATTATTCTTATCAATGTCAGGATAGTGTCGCTCTATTGTGTAGTCTGCTAATGCCTTTAGATCATCAACCGAACCGAAGTGAGCAGCATATTGAAAAGTCCCAACACGAATGTGACTAACAGCGACACGTGTTAATATAGCACCAGGTAGCTGTGTTTCACGCATAACTGCTTCACCTGTTGTAACAACAGCCAAGCTTCGTGTCGTGGGTATGTTAAGCCCATGCATAGCTTCACTAATAATATATTCTCGAAGCATTGGACCAAGCGTTGCCCGTCCATCTCCTCCACGAGAATACTGAGTTCTACCTGAGCCCTTAAGCTGTATATCAACACGTTCCCCTGACGGTGTGAATTGTTCTCCTAATAGAATCGCGCGACCATCACCAAGCATGGTGAAATGTCCAAACTGATGCCCGGCATACGCTTGAGCAAGTGGTGACGCACCATCAGGTATCTCATTACCAGCAAACACCGCAACCCCTTCAGCACCTTGCAATACATCCAGATCCAATCCCATGCCTTTTGCGAGATCATTGTTAAAAATGATCAATTCTGGTGCACGAACCGGTGTTGGGTTTTGAATTGTATAAAATGACTTAGGCAGACGAGCATAACTATTATCTAAATTCCATCCCATTTCTTTTTGTCACAGCCTCTCCTTTTGATGCATGGGGACGGTTCTGCTGCTTCCTTCGGGTTTCGAAGGAAGCAGCAGAACCGTCCCCATGCTTCCTTTATAGTTTAAGTATATACTGTATCGACTGTTGTTATCAGTAATAATGCACTCATAATACTCTGAGTTGTGAGAGACGGTAGCATCGTAATAACATAAGGAAACCGACCAAGCTACATCGCCTAGTCGGTACTTTTTTATCGATCTCGATTTATCATATAATTTAATAATTGTTTTAAAAATGAAGTGTTTCGTGGTACGTGATGCAAGGCTTCCATCGCCAAGCAGTAATGCTCCCACATTTCTTGCTTCGCACCTTCCTGACCAAGAACAGAAACAAAAGTAGAATTATTGTTTTCCGCATCCTGTCCGGTAGGTTTACCGAGTGAGACAGAGTCGCCATCGACATCTAGTAGGTCATCCTTAATCTGAAAGGCAATACCAGCATGACGAGCAAAAGTTTTTAACGCTTCAATCTCAGACTCCTTCGCATGGGCCAGAATGGCTGGCATAACTAAAGAGGCTTCAAATGCTATACCCGTTTTATACAAACTAAGCGTGTTTAGTTCCTCTAAATTCAATGATTTCCCTCTTGAATCCAAATCCATTTCTTGCCCTTTACACATCAACTGTGTAATTTGCGAAGAATATAAAATTAAATTTAGTACCGTTTTTGGATCAAATTTGTCAAGAGAAGCTTGCTCTTCAACAGCCCTTTGAGTTAAGAACAGTCCTGTTAATTCAGATATAGAAATGTTATACACTTGGTGCAGAGTAGGCCGTCCTCTTCGAAGAGGAGCATTATCTTGAGATGGCAAATCATCAAAGATGAGCGATGCCGTATGCATATATTCTAATGATCTAAGCAGCGGTATAATGGCCAACTTGTCTAGACCATATTCATTCACACCCATCACCCATGTAAGAATAGGTCTTAGACGTTTTCCATCCCCAGCAAGACTGTAATTGGCAGCATCGGTTATAGAATCTTTTAACAATGTCGAATCCCCTATTTTAGGGATATTTAAAATGTTATTAATCTCCAATCGAACAGCTTCTGCCGTTTGTAAAAAGTCTTCCTGTTCTTTTCGCTCATTTTTTAAATTCGTAATAATATGATCTCGAAGTAGCTTATCAAAGAAATCAACATCATCGGCTTTATGAACCATTGCTTGCAGAACTCGATTAAGCTCAGGGATACCAGCTGTCAGCAAACCCATTATTTCGTTATATTTTTCAACACCTAAACGCACTTTACAACGTTTTAAACTGTTAATAGCTCGGTCTAGGATCACTTCACATGTTTTTGTATCTGAACAGTAAACATTGTGAATTAAATGAGAAATAACCGTCCAATACAGTTCAAAGGGATTGATAAGATCCTTTCGTACATCATGATACTTTAAATAGTAGGTATAGGGTGTGACAGCCTCCAGCCTCATATCCTCAAACATATCTGTAAAGTCATCGGCTAACTGATTGTATATCCCGTAAAAAAAAGTTCGATTATCAAAGCCTTCATCTTCAGGTGCATTAATAATCGAGCGCACTATTAGTCGCGATGAAGCAGACTTTAAAATAACAGGAATATATATGTCTTCATTCGTGTAATTCGGATTTGATAAATCTTTATCGCGGTCAATCTCTTGGGAATTAAAAAAAACATAAGATTGCTCCAGGAAAGATTGCTTTCTGTCAGGACGTTGATGAATTTTTATATATTCAAAAGCTTCTTGAAGCTCAGAATAAACAAATTGCATAAAATCCTTGTTTTTCCCTGGCCACTCACCTAACTTTGGTACAATGCCTGTTAAAAGAGTCGTACGGATGAGATTAGAAAAATGCCGCGTTTCTTTCTCTGATAAAATATTGGCATCAAGTAAGTCATCAATAAGTGGATACGTCAGTCCATAGGAATAGCCGAGACGAATTGCTTCGTCTAATTTCCTTCTACGTTCTTCAGATGAAACCCCAGGCTCCATTTCTTCCATCACATGCATTAAAACACCAGCTATTAGTTTTATTAACTTTCGCTGAGATTGCTCTGCATCCATACCCTCGGGTATTTGAGAGTAGACTGTCTTTAACTTGCTTACTAACCAAATCATTGTCGATTCAATACCAGCCTTCTGAGCTTTGCGGTACAATCCAGCCATGCTAAATGGTTCAGCATTATGGTCGCGGTTAGATTGAGTTAGCTTAGTTAAATTCTTTTTTAAGCTATTTACAGCACGAGCAATCCTAGCCTGTGTATCTGGTGAGTCAAGCGCTCTACCAAGATCCCGCATAAAAATATACGAAACACTTCGGTCTAAGTAATTGTCTAATTTCCCTCTTTTTTCTTGCCATCGTATGTAATTGTAAAAATCCTGCGTATCAGGCTTACCTTTCACATAAGATAATAAAGCCACGAAAGGATGATGAATATGGCTTTGCTTCCAACTCTTAATATCATCTATTAAAGTAGGAATATATGCTTTCTCAGTAGCCTGTTCATATAGTTCTGTAAAATAGGCATTAGCCTTCAGTTCAGCCTGCTCATAGCATTCATCAAAATTCATAATAAGTTCCTTCTGCATACATTTAATACCTCTACTTAAATTATCTCTTTGGATGCATGGGGACGGTTCTTGTGCTTCCTTTATAGCTAATAAGAAAAGCGTAAGCATCTTGCTCAGCCCCGACCAACTTAAGACGCAGCCCTTCACCCCGCAGGAAGGGGCTTCCCTCCGGATGGGGAGCGGCTTAAGACCTCGAGCTGTGAAAAGCATCATATTTCATATCATGCTTTTCACAAGATACTCAAGGAAAACTATTCATAGACTGGCTAGGCGCTTAAGGTAGACAAGAATCTAGGTTAGAAAAACTTATGCTTTCTTTAACGTTTAGGAAAGGGAGGGGTAGTCCTTCGCACACCTCACACTCTGACAATCCTGTCGGCAGCATGAGAACCGTCCCCACTCTGCCGTTGCATTCAATCTATTTATCATTCTAACATTGTTATTTTTCAAAAAAATAATAATTTATATATTTACTTGAAAATCTTTTAATAATTTTTTGTCTCCGAGCTTGTTTTCAAAAACTGCGAGAAATTTATTACACAAAATAAATGCACCTAATTCATTTTATGATATTAGGTGCAAACGATTCCTATTTTCCTAGGCTTCTAATTCATTTAATTTTTTCAAATCATTTCGATGAACTTCGAGTTTGAGTACAGATGCATGAGGTGGGGGTGGGTCATTTAATATCGGTTCCACTCCCGCTGGCGTTTGTTCTGCATCCTGAACTTCAGCCTTAATTTTACATCTAACATCTTCAGACTTTAACTGCTCATATGTTTTTCTGATTAATCTCTGAGGTTGTGATTCATCACTAACCATTACTGTTTTCCACGTCAGCTTTTTCCATAGTTGCCATGTAATTAAAAGGATAATGATTAGTGAGATCATGATTAAAACGATTTTCACTTTAACCCCTCCTTTGTTATGTTTTGTTCCCCATTAAGAAGATAATAAACATACATGTTATGTTGTAGAGGAGGTGACTACACAATTTACTGCCCAGAAAACTAACTGCGCCATCATCAAAGCTAGTAGCCAAATATCGCAACATTTTGATTTTGCAAACTAAACGAATTATCCTTCCAGCCTAACGTGTTCAAAACATACCCTAATGAATCAGCATTGTATCTCCCTGCAATTTTTTGATAGGCTAATAGTTCATACACATTATTGGAGTCAAAATCTACCGGATATAAGCCGCTTAAAGGATTAACAAAGCCAGTGATAGGCTCCTTTAGCTGACCATTTTCATCATAAATTTCATTCAAGTATTCAGATCCCTTTAAGGATAAATCTATTAAGTACTTTTTATTATTGCTGGCGCTAACAACTTCAACTTTATAATCATTTAAATATGTCACTTCATATTGATAGTGCTTATTGTATACATTGAAGTCAAAAAGTAATTGTGTCGTGTTATTAGCGAAAGAATAGATGTAGTGGTACATAATAGCCCCGCTACCACCTGTATTAATGCTAATGAAAATATCATCGACACCGTCCCCCGTAAAATCCCCCAAAAATAGTGACGGGTTGTACCCCGCATTATCACGAAGCGATATACTCGTTAAGGCTCCTGTTCGACCATCTTGTATGTGTAATGTTATATTTTGTGTGAACGGACTATCTGGCGTTCGGATTCCGGTTAAATATACATTATCAGGTACTCTGTCTCCCGTTACATCTCCCCTTGCAAAAGAAACAATACTCGTACGACTCATATCAGCCCTGTAATAGTTATACATACCATTCTCCTTTTCATCCTGTTGTTTTATTAGTACATATCCTATGAGCTTATGTTCTTTTTGCCACTTTAATGTTCATTTCTGTCAATAATTAAATTGAGACATTACAAGTTAAAAAAACCTTATGGGATGCTTATTAGTAAAAGCCTACCTTCTGCGTGCTATTCATTTACCTCATCTAAATATTAGAGATTAAACTGGTGATACTGAAATGATGATGAATATAAGCTCCTAAACAAAACTCACCGATTTACGAGCCTTAAGTAGAAGACAGAGGCGTAGTTGCACTTATGGTTAGGAAAGGAAAGGATAAATTTCAAAGAAATTTTTTGCTTGCCTATTAGCCAAAATAAAACAAGACTGCTCTTTGCTTACAGTTAAAAGCAAAGAACAGTCCTATCTAAAAAGTGTTATTTATTACTTTAGCGCGCAACCTGTTTCTTTTTTAAAGGCTGCAGCTTCCAATACGTAAAGCATCTCCATAGCCATTCAAACGGTCCAAATTGGAACGCGCTCAGCCAATAACGGCTGAAAATCACCTGCAAACCAAAGATGAGTAAACAAATGATTGTACCCACTGTTAAACTAACGTCTCCAAAGAAACCTAGCCCTACAAATATAGCAATACTTATAATAGTTTGCGATAAATAATTTGTTAAAGCCATTTGTCCAACATACCCTAACGGGCGCAGACGCTTTTGCCAACTTTCTTTTCTTAATAAAAGAGTAAGAGTAAAGATGTAAACTAACGACATCGTTACACCACTAAGATACGTTATCGTCTGAATAATAGCAGTGGTTTTTAGTCCAGCATCCAGTATCTCAAGCTTATACAGTGCTAAAAGGACAACTATCGGTATACTCACTATGAATGCGACATTACGAATCTTTCTAATAAGGCTCAAATGAGCTGTCACGTCTTTAAATATTCCTATTTTACCGGCTGCAAGTCCAAATAAGAACATTGCTAAAATAGGCAACATAACAATAAGTAAATTCATCAATACAGTCGGCACTTCTGTTTGAAGACGGTAAGCCACCCACTCAGCATATCCAGCTGTTTCATATACGTTAATATACTCTGTTTTTTGTGCTTCATACGCAACAGCCGAGCTTTCCTGCATATCTACTAAAACTTCATTAGGCAAAAGTAGCATCGAGCTTAATAATAAATGAAACAGAACAAGAAGCGTAATAGCCCATACTACCATTGTTTTTACTTTTCTTTTATAAAATAAAAGTAACAGTAAGCCTGTGATTGCATAGCTATGTAAAATATCTCCGTACCATAGAAGAATGAGGTGCAACAAACCTAGCAATAAGAGTCCTAAGATCCTACGTATGTACAAGCGATTCATGCGCAAGCCTTTTTCCTCAGCTCTGCTCATAAAAATATAAAATCCAAGACCAAATAAAAATGAGAAAATAGTAAAAAACTTGCTATCTACGAATAAAGTAAAAAACAGATCAACCCAATAATCCAAGCCCGCATACTCTGTTTCCATACCATGTAAAGAATCTAAAAATAATGGCGAATGAAACGATGGCATATTAACTAGGAAAATCCCAAACAACGCAAACCCCCTAATAATATCAATAGTAACAATGCGCTCTTTCCCTAAGACAGGTGATGACTTCATCTCCCTCACACTCCTTATATAAAATTACATACAAGGCGAATTATACCTTATAATACAATAATAGGAAACAGGCAGTGAGGGGACGGTTCTCATGCTTCCTTGTTGGTGTGTGGGGCGGCAGACAAGGGACGGTTCTCGTGCTTCCTTCGGTTACCGAAGGAAGCGCAAGAACCGTCCCCATACATCCTTATGCTGTTTCTCTTTTTACTAGGAAATGCACAGTAATAGTAAGCAAAGCAATCCACACTATAAGCATTAGTAAGTCGAATCCTACTATCGCACTGTTTAGGCTGGCTTGGATATTTTCAGCAACTGTGACACTCGGCACGAATTGCACAATATCCTCCCATGTTGGAAACTGCTGATAAAACGACGCTGTCATAAATAACACGACCATAATTATGGAGGAAACTGCTGATGATGTTTTTGATGAATTCATCGTTAAACCAACAAGTAAGCCGATTAGTACGAATAAGCCCCCTCCTATAATCATCATCGGCACAAGTGTAAGAAGTTCCATTGTAATTCCAAAGTTAACCATATACACAAACATCTGAGATATTAGCGAAAAAACTAATACGACAAAGCACTTGGCAAAAATAATTTGACGTAAGCTTAGAGGAGAAATCAACAACGCATCAAGTGTTTTATGCTCCTTCTCTTCAATAAATCCAGGTGCAATAATGAGCAATCCGACCATGACTTGAGCAAATATAATCCAGCTTGGTAACAGCATAAGTTCTTGGTCTACTCCGTCCATTAGGCCGATAATTACCTTTGACATAACAACTGGCAAAACAACAAGCATCCATAAAGGTGGCTGCTTAAAAAAATCAACAAATTCGTGTTTGATTAATTGATAGGTTAATTTATTATTCAACTTAACTCACTCCCCGTTAATTTTGCAAAAACATCAGCTAATGTCGCTTCTTGTGAATGAACACTTATCACAACTTCATCCTTCATTTTTTTATATAAAAATTCTGTTGTCTCCTCACTATACAGTGGTAGCTTCTCCTTTTTTACTCCTTCATCGTCTCTATACTCAACCACCATTGTATCTTCACCGAACTTCTCCTTAAGTCTTTGCGGAGTATCTAGAGCCACTAAACAACCTTTGTGCATAATACCAACACGATCACTTAATTCATCGGCTTCATTCATATCATGTGTGGTCATTACAATCGTAGTCCCTTGACACTTCAATGAGTATATATAATCACGAATAAGCCTTGCTGTATTAGGGTCTAAACCACTTGTTGGTTCATCTAAAAATAATATTTTCGGGTTATGCAATAACGCTCTTGCTATCAGTACCCGTTGCTTCCACCCCTTCGATAAAGAACCTACTTTTTGATTGGCTCGATCAGTAAGCTGCAAGCTTGCCATCACTTCATTAATTTTGTCATGGGGTACGTTGTATAACTTTGCAAAAAACTGTAGGTTCGCCAAAACAGTCCATTTGCTATATAGGTTCGGAAGCTCAAACACTACCCCGATACGTTCATGTACTTTTTTCGTATCAGTCTGAACATTCAACCCGTCTATCCATACTTCTCCCTCAGATGGCTTTAACAATCCAATCATCATCCGACTTGTTGTTGTTTTTCCTGCGCCATTTGGACCTAAAAATCCAAAGATTTCACCTTGTTCAATAGTAAAACTCACATTACGCACGGCTTGCTTTCCCTTGAATTGCTTCATTACATGTTTTACTTCAATCATTTTCAGCACCTCTTTCACTTGAACCATCTCTTATTTGATTTCATCTTACCAAGTAAAGGTGGCTTCCAAAACGTTCAAAGTAATGAATTTAAGGTACACAAAAAGGCTGATTTTTTATATCAGCCTTTTGACGGAAACTTTGCTATAAGTGTAGTGCCTACATATGGTTTACTAACAATGTCAAACGTTCCTCCTACTTCTTCAACACGTTGACGCATATTTCTCAAGCCATTGCCATGACTTGATGACATTTTTGCAAACCCTTTCCCATCATCTGAGATGGTCAACAGCACTTGGTCTTTTTCGTCACTTATTTTTAATTGAACATGCTTTGCTTGCGAATGTCTCTCAATATTCGCAAAGGCCTCCTGCGTTACACGATATATTGTCAACTCTACCTCAGGCAGCACTTGTTGTGGCAAATTATAATCTATTTCTACCGGTATCTCCATTCTTTGAGAGAACAAATGTACCGTGACTCGTATTGACTCTTCCAACCCTTGTTCCGCTAATAAAGAAGGCTTTAACTCCTGAATCATGGTTCTTAACTCACTTAATGTAGCTTGTGCGGTCGCTTCCATATGACTTAATATCGCTGTCGTTCTATCAGAAGGCTGTGTCAACTCGTGTCGGAGTGAATGCATGGCATATACTAAACCGTGAAGCCCTTGTGACACAGAATCATGAAGCTCCCGACTTAGGCGGTTCCGTTCCTCTGTAATCGTTAATACACGCGTAGCCTCTTGAAGCTGTTTGTTTTTTTTATTTAACTCCTCTAAAAATCTCATTTTCTCTCTTACCCGTTCAATTCGAAAATGATAAGCACCATAAGCCGCCCCACCTGCGAGACCTAATATGCTAAAAAGCAGGACCTCCTCTTGCATGTAAAAGTCACCCGATAGAGACATGATGATTAGCATGACTAAAATATTAACGATCGCTGCTGCTACAAAGCTTATAGCTGTGTTCATTGCTCCATCTGGTATGCCTCTACTTGCTAATAGTTTACTAGTGAACGAAGCAACAATAACTCCTAGGCCGCATAACAAAGACACTAAAAAGGGAATCGTCCATATAAACTGTTTTTTTATTTCGAAATGGCCTAAATACGCCAAAAGTAAAAAGAAGACTCCAAATACAAATCCAAGTAACATAGCCTTTCTTATATGCTTCATATTGTGGGACCCCTTAGCTTATTCCAAATTTTCTATGAAGATTTGTTATCTTATTCCGTTTATTTGATTAAGACCGTTAACTTATTCCATACTGATTAGCAAGCAAGGCAGCCTGCGTTCGCGATGTAACCTCTAGCTTATGTAATACATTCGCGACATGCGTTTTAACGGTTTTTTCACTTACAAATAACTCTTCAGCAATTTGCTTGTTTCCATAGCCTTTTGCAAGTAGCTTTAGTACATCTAGCTCACGCTGTGTCAAACTATCTAGTAATTTACTATTCTCATCAGTATCAATATGGCCTGCTGTCCCTTGAGCGAGAACCCTTAGATCGATACCTCTTCCTAAATATGTGCCTCCTTCAGCAACGGCTTGAATAGCAGTGACTAGCTCCTCAGGAGGAGCATCCTTTAAACAATACCCTGCTACACCAGCTTGGAGTGCTTCTCTAATTTTATCCTCACTTCCGTAGCTTGTTAAAATTAAAATACGAAGTTCCGGATGAAGACTGATTAGTTTTGTAGTCGCAGCTATACCATCGATTCCACGCATTTGCAAATCCATTAAAATTACATGCGCTTGCTCAAAAGTAGAGACGTTCTCCAAAGCCTCTTCACCACTTGAGTATTCCCCAATTAACTCTAAATCCTTCACACCGCTCAGGAACAATTTAACACCTTGCCTAAAAAAAGGGTGATCATCAACAATTATGACTTTAAAAGGTTGTGTCATGCAGTTTTAGCTCCTTTTGGAAACATGGGGACGGTTCTCATGCTTCCTTCGGTATTCGAAGGAAGCACAAGAACCGTCCCTTTGCTTCATTTTTAGAAAACTTCCGTTAGTTCACCTTTACGCTCGTTTATTGTCAAGAATTCGATAAGATATGCTTTTTCAAATCCACCTTTTGTAGCTTCCCCAAGAGAAGCATGGCCCGCTGCGTCTCCTAATACAAAGGTATTATTAAAATGCCTCTTCAATACCTTTTCTAATGGATTATATGGCTTTACACCCATAGCGACAACAACATGATCCACAACAACTTCGGTCTGTTTTCCTGATTCTTTATCTTCCACGACAATAGCATCTGGTAGGATTTTACTGACGGCATGTTCTGTAATGATTTCGACGCCTTGGTGTTTCAATTTTTCTTGCAATCTAACTCTCGTTTGTGGACTTATTTTCATAGCAGACTTCGTCAATATTTCTATCAATGTCACATCGTTCCCTTTTTCAGCTAATCTCCGAACAGTACTGTGACATACCATACCACTTCCTAAAACGGCTATCTTTTTGTTAGAAAGTGCACTATTCTCTAATTTAACATCTATATAATGACTGACATTCGGAAGATTAATACCCTCTATATTTGGGATTTGCGGTTCACCGCCTGTTGCTAAGAATATTGCAAACGGATTTAATTCTTTTATCTTTTCAACAGTGGCTTCTGTATTTAATCGAACATCAACTTGTAATCGGTTCATTTCATTAGCAAGATAATCAATGTAACGCAGCATTTTCGGTCTATAATTTGGTTCCGTTACTAGTGTCAATTGTCCACCAAGTTGATCATTTTTTTCAAATAAAATCACCTCGTAGCCTTTGAGGGAAAGTACTCTTGCTGCTTCCATTCCGCCTGGTCCTCCGCCAACAATGACTACACGGCGTGTTTCATCAATACGGTTTAACTCTGTAAACTCTAATTCACGACCGACTCTTGCGTTAACCGAGCATTGGATATGCGTTTTTGAATATAAACAATGCAAACAGGAAATACACATACGAATTTCTTGTTCGCGACCCTCCCTTACTTTACGTACCCAGTCGGGCTCTGCGATTTGTCCACGACCAATCGCTACGAAGTCTGCTTTTTTGTCAGCTAATATGCCATCGACATACTTTGGCTCACGTAGAGACCCTACTGTTATAACGGGAATATTTACTACACTTTTCACTTCTTCTGCCAAATACACTTTCCACCCTTGCTCAAACAGCGGTGTGTCGACAATTTTTTCTTTACAATTATAGTTTCCAGCACTGGCATGAATCGCATCCACCCCTAGCTGTTCTAAAGCTATACATATTCGCTTGCTCAACTCAACATCCGTGCCACCTTCATCAAATTCGTCAATACTTAATCGAACAATGACAGGAAAGTCTGCACCGCAGTAATTCTTAATGCCAAGAACAACTTCCTTTAAAAACCTGAATCTATTTTCAAAAGTGCCTCCATACTCATCCGTCCGTAGATTCGTATTAGGGCTCAAAAATTGATTAATCAAATAGCCATGTGCACCGTGAAGCTCTATGCCATCCGCACCAGCTATTTTGCTTCGAACAGCGCCTGCTATAAATTTTTTAATAATGTCTTTCACTTCTGCATTTGTTAGTTCCCTAGGTTCTTCTCCGATAGCTGCACATGTAACAGGACTTGGCGCTACAATCTGTTTACCGCCTAACAACCTAGAGGTTGTCTCTCTGCCAGAATGATGTAATTGAACAAATAGCTTTGTGCCATATTTTTGCACCGTTTTTGCTAATCGATGAATTCCTGTTATAAAGCAATCCTCATCAATTCTTAGCTGATTAAGCGAGCCTTTTCCATATTCATAATCTATTGATGTAAATTCAGTAATGATTAAGCCTGTGCCCCCACGAGCTCTTTCCTCGTAGTAGCGAATCAGATGATCCGTTACCTCACCATTTGATCCAGCTAAATTAGTCCCCATAGCAGGCATTACAATTTTATTCTTTAAAGCGACATGACCGATTTGTCCTTCTTTGAATATATGACGGTATCGCATATGTGTAGAATCCCCCTCGTGATTTTATCTTTCGTTATCTTGTTCATCGTTTCACAAATTATCGCGTGATTTTTACCTATTAATCTATTATAAAAGAAGACACTAACAATTTTTTCAAAATTAAAGTGACAATTCCGTGGCGAAACAAAGAACGATGCATGGGGACGGTTCTCACTCTGCCAAATTGCTAGAGCATTGGATGAATGGGGACGGTTCTCGGTCTGCCAAGATCCCTTGGCACTTCTGGTGCAAGAGGTTATCCAGGTCTTCCTCTGGGCTCTTCTTGCTAAACCGATATATAAAAAGGGGCTCTGCTCCCTAAGGATGTGCGGGACCAATGATTGCTCGAAGCTTATATCCCAGGACAACCCCGACCTCTTCCGTTGGCAACCACAACTAGAAAACGACACAAAAAGACGGTTTCTCATGCTTTCTTCTTTCGCTCGCCGAAGGAAGCATGAGAACCGTCCCCACTCTGCCGACACACATTATTTTTGTTTTAGATATTCATGTTTGGTTTTGACTTGGTATTTCTGCCTCATTTCAGCTAGATAGTTATGGACCTTTGTTTTATACTCTTGATTTGCGCCGCCCTTTTGGTAAATATTCACGTAATCATCATAGTACTGCGGATAGTTATTATGAATAAATGAAAAGAAGCGCTTGCGAATTCCGCCTGTTACGTATAGTGTCCCGGTCAACATGTAGTCAGCCTCCGCTATAGAGGCGTACTTTACGATAGTTTCTAAAGAATCGTGATCATCTGCTAGGAAAGGCAAAATCGGAAACAGATGTAGACCCGTCGTCGCTTTCGTGGCAGATAGCATCTTGAGTGCTTGTAGTCGTTTTTCTGGTAAAGCTGCTCCAGGCTCCACTTTTTTTGATGTCTCGTTATCACAGGTTGTTATGCAAAGAGCTACATTTACTTTCGTGTAATGGGCAAGCTCATCGATAAGGTCTATATCTCTTGTTATTAAACTCGATTTCGTACTAATTACAACAGGATTCCGGTACTTAATCATAACCATTAAAACATCACGCATTAATTCATACTGTTTTTCTATAGGCTGATAGCTATCGCAAACACCACCTAAATTTATAGGCTCACGCACCCATGTTGGTGAGCTTAGTTTCTTTTCTAACGCCTCTGCAATGTTTGTTTTTACAAAAATTTCTTTCGTAAAATCCTTCTCACCTAAATAGCTATGACCACTCATGGCATAGCAGTATATACACCCATGGCTACAACCTCTGTATGCATTTAAATCATATTTATAAGGTACACCACGTTTTTTCAGCTTGTGTAGTGGATCTTTTACTGTAATCTCTGTAACGCCCATTTAATCACCTTCTCTAAACAGATACCTTAGCATATTGCTGTAAAAAGGTAATGACTTCTGCATAGTAATCATGCGCTTTAGTAAATACATCTTTGTGGTTAAACCCAGGTAAAATTTTAACTTTACAATTAGGAAATCGATCTTTGTAATTTTCCACCATATTAATCTCCCAAGTTGTATCCCTATCACCAATTATTTGATAGATTGGGATGTCTAGCTGAATGCTACGGTCTATGCTTCCGTTTTCTAAATCAAGTGTCGCTGCATTTTCATAAATTAAAGAGTCTAGCTTTTCAGCTGGTGTATGTTTAATGCTTTCAGTAAACAACGTCGTTAATTCTTTTTGACTTTCTACATCATAAGATGCATCAAAATCAATATTTTTTGGTTCAAGCTTACCTAAGTTCTTTTTATAAAAGCTTTTTATCATTGGCTCTAAAAATCCTAGTTTGTAAGTTAACTTCGTGATTCCTTTAGGGTCTAAGCTCGGCGAAGAAGCCAGTAATACAACTTCATCTACCCGGCTATCTATGGCTGCTAATGTTAAGGCGACTGGTCCACCATAGCTGATTCCAATAGCCGTGACCTTTTCATGAATCCCCATACTATCTAGAAGAGCTTTCATATCTTCTGCATTGTCTTTGAACGTTGGCTTTTTCTCTAGTAAAGAACTTTGCCCAGCCCCCCTCCGATCAGGAGTAAGCACCTTACTGTATAAACCAGCTTGTATCATATGCTTCGCTGGTCTCACACAAAGAGAATGGTCACCACCAGATCCTCCACCGTGAATAAAAATTGCTGTTTTCCCACTCACATTCTCTTTCCATATTGTTTTACAAAAAATATTAACTTTGGCCCTGACCGAATACTTCTGCGCAGACTCTTTAATGGAAACATCATTAATTTTTGCAAGCTTCTCCATAACGCCAGCTCCTTATATGTAAATGGTTGTATTGCATGATAGTATTTGTTTTGGGTTGTTTCCTTCGAAATAGCACTTTTACATTATCATTATCCCACTTTACCCATGTTACAGAGAATGCATTTTGTTACAAAAAAAGGAAATAAAAATTAAGGACGCATGGGGACGGTTCTCACTCTGCCAAAGTTACGTGACAAAATCTGATGCTCGTGGATGCGCGGGGACGGTTCTCGGTCTGCCAAGTTCCCTTGGCACTTCTGGTGCAGGGGGTTACCCAGGTCTTCCTCTGGGCTCTTCTTGCTAAAACGAGATACAAAAAGGGGCTCTGCTCCCTAAGGATGTGCGGGACCAATGATTGCTCGAAGCTTAGATCCCAGGACTACCCTGACCTCTTCCGTTGGCAACCACTACTAGAAAAAGACGCAAAAAGACGGTTCCTCATGCTTTCTTCTTTCGCTCACCGAAGGAAGCATGAGAACCGTCCCCACTCTGCCGTTAGTCTGCTACACTGATCCAGAGTTCCATTGCCGATTCTAGCTCGTTATTTAAAGCTTGCTTTCTAGCATATAGCTTATTAAGTGTTTCGTAATCGGCCGCTTCAATCTCCATCGCATGCTCAATTTCATTAATTTCATCTTCAAGACTTTCAATTTTCGCAACAGTTTTAGCTTGCAGTGATTTCGAATTAGCATGTTTAGAAACTTGTTTTTTTAGCGCTTGCAAACTCAAATTTTCAGGAACTTGTTTTCCGGTCGTTTTTGACTTAAGTACGTCGGCATTCTCTTGCCCGCATTGCTTTTCTTTTTCCTTTTTATAATAGTCGTAATTGCCCATATAGCTTTTTAAAGCAAAATCTTCAATAGCAAGCACCCGCTGTGCCATTTTATTAATAAAATATCGATCATGTGAAATAAAGAAGATTGTACCTTGAAAATCCTCTAATGCCTCTTCTAGTGTTTCTATGGAGTCTATATCAAGGTGATTCGTGGGCTCGTCGAGAATTAATAGGTTAATATCCTGAAATAACAGCATCGCCAGCTTTAACCTAATTTTCTCTCCGCCAGACAAATGCTTAACCTTTTTAAAAACGCTGCCTTTATAAAACATAAATTTAGAAAGATATTCCCGCGCTTTTCCCTCCAGTATAGTAATGTCTTCTCGGAACGCTTCTAAAACAGTGAGGTCTTCGTTATTAAAAATAATATTTTGCGGTAAATACGCTGCCTGAACGCTTGCTCCTAATTTCACTACACCGCTATCCGGCTGCTCCTCACCTAACAGTATTTTCAAGAAGGTAGTCTTCCCACTACCATTCGGTCCGATTAACGCCACTCTTTCACCGTAATGAATCATAGCATTACCATTTTTAAAAATTAGTTTGTCGCCATAGTTTTTTGACAGCCCTTCTGCTTTTATTGTGTCTTTACCAGATCGTCCTGTATCATTGAAATCAACCTTCATATTCTGCCGTTCAAACACAGGTTTATCAACTCGATCCATTTTATCTAGCTTCTTTTGGATGCTGGCAGCTCTCTTGAAAAACTTATTATTATCAGCTCTCATAGCCCAATCTCTTAAATTCAGAACTTTCTTTTCCATCGCTTGTATTCTTTTCTGTTGCTCTCTATATTGCTCATATTGAATCCGCAAATTTTCTTCTTTTTGGCAAATATACGACGAATAGTTGCCTTTATAAGTGATAGATTCCATGTCCTCTACTTCCACCACTTTAGTAACAACATGGTCAAGGAAATAACGATCATGGGATACAATCATAACAATCCCTTTATAGCTCTTTAAATATCCCTCAAGCCATTCGACTGAATCCATATCTAGGTGATTCGTTGGTTCATCAAGTAACAAAATGTCCGGGGTGTGAATCAGTAACTTCCCAAGCACTACTCTCGTTTTTTCTCCACCGCTTAACAAATCAAAATCTTTATTTAAAAAAGTTTCGTCAAACTTCAAACCTGTACAAACCTTACTTAATTTTTCACCTTTCTCGTATCCACCTTTGACTTCATAAAGCTGAACTAAATCACTATACTTATTTAAAACTCTTTCCAATTCAACATCTTCGAGTACTTTCATCTGCTCTTCTAAATCTCGCATTTGACTCTCAATGTTATCAACCTCTTCAAACGCCAAGTTTAGCACATCCTGTACCTTTAAACCCTGAGGATAAACAGGGGATTGTTCAAGATAGGCACTCGTAGCTCTCCTTGATATGTGAATCAAGCCCTCATCGTAGCCATAGCTTGATGTCTGCGGATAACCAGGGTAATAATTCATCGGTTCAATTCCTGCTATTAGCTTAAGAATCGTACTCTTTCCGCTTCCGTTTACACCGACAACGCCAACCTTCTCACCTTCATATACTTCGAAAGTGATATTTTTTAAAACTAGAGTGGCTTCCATATATTTTTTTATGCCTTGTAATTTTAATTCGAACATATAATTTTCCTTCTTTCATCCATAATGTTGGTTACGCATTTTATGGATGGCATAAAGAAGCATCGTTACTATTTAGTGTTTATACAACAAGAAAGGTGCACCTCTGACTGAGACAAGCTATGAAGTTCTAATCTTGCAAGCCGCTCTTTAACTTCATCAGTTGCTTTGAAGCGACATACATTCCATATTAGAAAAGTCCTTTACTTTCCAAAGCCAGTGCTTGTATCTAGTTACTTCCCTCTTTCCTGTGCATATAAAAAAGACCATAAGAAGATGGTTTCTTCTTACGGTCTAATGTACGGTATCAATATAATTTATTACCAAAAAGGCGCACTTAAAAAAGCACATGACGTTGCCTATGTCTTGCTACCAAATATAGAACATACCTGGTTCGCTAATAAATTATAAACTCGATATTAGTAAGTAAGTTAGTTA
This sequence comes from Bacillus sp. HMF5848, assembly GCF_003944835.1. Classification (GTDB taxonomy): domain Bacteria; phylum Bacillota; class Bacilli; order Bacillales; family HMF5848; genus HMF5848. The sequence continues at coordinate 520,581 of NZ_RWIV01000001.1, read as the reverse complement.
CCTTCTAAATTGCCATTTCCATAAAGAGCATAACAAATAAACCTAACAAAATAGGCATTTTTTCGCTCAATACAAAATCATATTAATTTTAAAAATAAATTAATATTAGCAATTTGATGGCATCATAAACTTACTTCCCTCCTTCGAAATTTCCTTTATTATCTCATATTTTCATTAATTTGGCAAATAGGGGACGGTTCTCCCGCTTCCTTCGGCAACCGAAGGAAGCATGAGAACCGTCCCCATGCTTCCTACACGGTCATTTTCCAGTTTGATAGTGTTAGCCACTGTTCTTGTTCTTTGTAATCGGGCATTATTTTTCCAACGAGACGCCAGAAGGAGCGGTCGTGATTCATATGCATCATGTGACACATTTCATGAACGACTACGTAGTCCAGCACTTCAGGTGGTGCCATGGCTAGGCGCCAATTGAAAGTCAACTGGCGGTTTGAGTCACACGTTCCCCATGTTGTTTTACTATCAGTAATACGGATCGAACGCGGCTTCATTTTGAAATGACTTTGATAAGAGGCAACGCTCTTTTCTACTAATGCTTTGCATTGTTGGTAATAAAACCGTTTTAATGCTTGCTTGATGGCATCGTCGTCAAGTTGTTTCACATTTATATGCAGCGCGTCACCGCGAAACTCAACTATATCTCGCTCAAGACTCCCATCATGAGTAAAGCGTATCGGATAAGTTTCACCCAGATACAAAAAGGTCTCTCCTTCATCATATACCTTCTGCTTAAAACCCTTTGCTCTTTCGTTGAGTTCTTGTAACTTCTCTTGTATCCAACTCCATTTCTCCTCAACAGCTCGTATAACTATATCTTCGGATATTCCTTTAGGAGCCTGCACTTCCACATTGCCATACCCGTCTATTGAAATGCCTATAGACTTTCGATTTTTATATTTAATCTCGAAACGAATCGTTTCATTTAAATGTGTATGTATCATATATCCACCTGCTGCTACTATCCCCTATACTTAATTGCTAATCCCTTTAAAAAGTTTCTCGCAAATTTGTCGCCACATTCTTTATAATTTTTATGGCCTTCTTTTCTTAACAATGCACCTAACTCACCCTTCGAAATAGCAATTCCTGCGTTTTCGAAAATATCCAACATATCTTCACTCGTTAAAGACAAAGCTATCTTTATTTTTTTCAGCATCATATTATTCACGTTAGGACTTTGCTTCCCAGAACGTGCTGGCAATTCCGCTTGTCCTGGCTTAGGATCTTGCCTACCTCTTTTAAAAATAATCAAGCCATCTAAAAACGACTCTAACATTAAGTTATTGCATGTGAGTTGCTCTTCATCGTCCTCTTTCTTAAGAAGAAGTTGCACGTCTGCTCTTGTGACCTCTGTGCCACCGAGTTTAAATATCTCAACCATATCGGTTTCTTTTATATCTAGCGCATATCTTACGCGTATTAAAATATCATTATTTTCCATTAAAAGCCCTCCAATAATCTGTACAACTTATCCTTTTGATAATAGCAAAGATACATTTAAAAAACTAACCCTAAATGAATTTTAAGCTCTCAAAAAAGCATAAAGCACTTTGCTCAGCCCCGACCGGCTTAAGACATCCCGCGCAAGAAAGGCCTCCATCGTGAGGGGAACGACTTAAGACATCGAGCTGTGAAAAGCATCATATTTCATATCAGCTTTTCACAAGATACTCAAGGAAGATTATTCATAAATGAAAAACTGGCTAGACGCTAAAGCTAGACACTAATCTAGGTTGTAAAACTTATACTTCTTTAACGACAAGCAAAAACACCTGTCTTCTAGAAGACAGGGATGGGGTGAATAACAACTATTCTTCTGTTTTTAACATAAATAACTAATCATCACCATGTCTAGGGTCTCCTCTACCTTCATCATTATTAGAGAGCCCCAAAGGATACATGGGGACGGTTCTTCTGCTTCCTTCGAGTATCGAAGGAAGCGCAAGAACCGTCCCCGCGCTTCCTTGATTTATTCATTTTCGCTGTACATTTTTCTTTTAAAAGTGAGGATAGCAATTGTCATGATGACTACGGCATAGCCGATTACCCACAATAGATGGGGCATAATGGAGGCATAGTCTCCAGATAGCGCAGCTCTACTTGTGTCGACAGCATGTGCAAATGGGAGGACATATGCAATCTCCTTGAACCAGCCTCCAATAAGATTCAGGTCAAACCAAGTACCGCTTAACCAAGCACTCAAATTAGTAAGGAGAGCTCCACAGATGCCGCTGACCTGTTTGTCGTTAAATACACTGCCTGCAAATAGACCTATCCCTATAAATAACACACCTGTAGGTATTAGTAGAATAATTGCTAGCAATACATTTATATTAACTGGTAAACCAAGAAAGAATGCAGCAGTGAAACAGATAATAACTTGTAATATGGCCATAGGAAGTAGTGGAAGTGTGTAGCCAACGATGTAATTTGAAGCTGAAAGTGGTGCTGTAAATAGTCTCATTAAAAAGGAGGTGCTTCTGTCTTTTGCTATAAGCAGTCCGGAGAATAGCGAGATAAACGAAAGGCCGAATACTGCTATACCAGGAACAAGTTTATCAATTACAAAAATATCTGCTGGAATATTAGCTTGAATCGCGGTTAACAGTAGTAAGATAACTAAAGGAAACCCAATACCAAATGCTAGATTCAAAGGATCTCTAACAATTTCTTTTTGATTACGCGCAGCAAATGCTAATGATTTCATACAGCTACCTCCTCTTTTGTCGCAATCAAAACAAAGGCTTCTTCTAGCGTGGTGACATTCGTTTTTAACTTTAATTCTTGAGCTGTTCCAACTGCTTTTAATTGGCCCTTTGCCATGATTCCTATTCTATCTGCGAGTGCTTCCGCTTCTTCCATATAATGTGTAGTAAGAATGATAGTAATACGACCTTTCAATTTTTCAATAGCCTGCCATAATTCTCGTCTTGCAATAACATCAAGCCCTAAAGTTGGTTCATCTAGAAAAAGAATTTGAGGATTAGAGATAAGTGCCATAGCAATACTGAGCCTTCTTTGCATACCACCTGATAATGTTTTTGCCTTCGCTTTTGACACGTCTAAAAGACTAAAAGTGGTCAGCATCTCTTCCACTTTATTATTCACAGCCTTTTTATCAAAACCATAGATTTGTGCAACTAATTCTAGATTTTCTTTAACAGATAGATTACGAGCTATCGCTGTTTCCTGTGGAGACACGTTAATTTGTTCTTTTACAGCAATTACGTCTGACTTGATACTATTCCCAAGTAATATGGCATCGCCACTCGTAGGTTTGCTAAGACATGTTAACATCTTAATAGTTGTTGTTTTCCCTGCTCCATTAACACCCAACAAAGCAAAAAGCTCCCCCTGCTCGATAGTAAGATCAAGAGAATCGACAGCTATTTTTCCATTAAATTTTTTAGTCAAATTCGTTGTCTGAATCGCTCTCATTCTTCTTCCTCCTTATACTGCTGAGCAGTAAATACATCCTGTGCAAACTGCAGGAAGCCTTCACTTTTTACAATCGCGATGCCTTGTGCCTCATCACCTAACACTAACAAACTATCTCCGGGAGAGATGGCAAATATCTCTCTTGCCTTTTTAGGAATTACAATTTGCCCACGGTCCCCCACCTTCACGATTCCAAAGATGTGTTTCCCCTTCGGTCGAATCCCCATACCTTCCTCTTCATCTGGATAGTTTACTAGATCATCTAAGGTCACACCATATAGCTCCGCTAACGCTATACAATTGTTTATATCCGGCACGGTCTCACCATTTTCCCATTTCGCAACAGCTTGCCGAGATACACCAACCTTGTCTGCCACATCCTCTTGTGTATACTTACTTATCTTCCGTAAAGATTTTAAGTTCGTACTAATCATACTTTTCACACCCTCTCTATCTCTTATTATAATTTGCCATTTTGAATAATCTACCAACTGAATGTAACATATTATGTTATTTTTGATTGACACTGCTAAAGGCGGGAGGGAGGATAGAGGCAGTTCAAGCATCTTCATTACTCCTTGCATGGAGTGTGAAGTATGCGGGTGGATCTAAGTTCCCTTACAATTTAACTAGTAACAAAGCACAACAACCGATCCGTGCTTCAAGTACTTTTAATGTGTGAACACACATATGCTTTTTTATAAGAAAGATGGTAGGGGAGGATTACGTATGAATTTAAGAACATGGGAATTTATCAAACAGAATACGTATGAGCATGCCGTTATCTTGTATGATACTTTGTCACCAATGGAAAAAGAGGCTCAGGCTATTGCACAGCAATATATCCAATTTTTTAAAAAATGGGCTGAGGCTGAAAATATCACCGATTTGCAACAGTTTATCCGTGTTGTAGAGTCGTTCCAACAGTTTTTACTCTGGCTGTTGAAAAAACAAGTGACTACTGGATTGAAAATTTTGCTGACTCCGACTTTTATGAGTCATCTAGTTACAGAAAGCTCTGTTGCTATCCAAACATTAACTAACAGATTAGATACGCTTCCTTTATCATCTCATTTTGTATGGCTTCCCGTTTTATCTGGTGACGCGTTTACCATTCAAGGCGCATTGGACAGTTTAGAAAGACCTCTTGTCACAAAATATCTACAATACGCCGATCTTTTTGAAAAGCAATATGTATTTGCCCATGAACTCAATGGTATTATGAGAACCGGATTAACAGAATTCCCAGCATTGCAAAGATTTAGAAATGACACGAAACAGCTTGTTGGTGAATTTATAGAATCATTAAATCATTTAGAGCAGTTGGAACAACAAAACTCTATTCTAGATAAACCCCCACTCTTTTTTGTGCAACATATTAAGCGTGAGGCTCAGTATTTTTCAACCTTAATTTAACCCTTGGATACATGGGGACGGTTCTCATGTATCCTTCACCTAGCATGCACAGCGCGCAAAAAACTTTCCCCGTCTCTCCTTTGACACAAAAAAAAGCGAACAAACATCTAAACAAACGTTTGATTAGATGTTTGGTCGCTAGAAAATCGTTGGATAAACGCAACTCGTTAGCAAAGTTGAGGATGACGACTTGCTGCAGCCTCCTTCTTACTAAGCGTTTTATTCTTATGTACACGAAGCGTAGACCGTCCTTATACTAACTTTTATAATAAGCTTCATAGCATCCTAACGTTCAAGTACCATCGTATTACTTGATGTGCTTCAAAGCTTCTCTTTTACTAAGGTTCGACAGAGTTGTCTGGGCGACAAACTCTTTTACCCAAATAGGATTTGTTTTAGCATACTCTCTTAATGACCAACCTATTGCTTTATTTATGAAAAACTCACTACTACCAAGGTTCTCAGTAATTATATCTGCCAGCAGCTCTTGATTCGTGTTAGTTTTATATTTTTGTTGAAATAATATCATGGTGCGTCGAAGCCATATATCATCGCTATTTCGCCAGCTTCTCCCGACATTTTCAATAAGTGCTGGTTCATTTTGAAACAAAATTCCCACATGCTTCGTGGCAATGTGGTCCACCGTATCCCACCAAGACTTTGTAGTAATCAACTGCTCAATCACAGGTAAAAACGCTGTGGATAACTCTTTTTTCTTTATCTTTAAATCAATAAGATTAATAGCAACTATTTGTAGTTCTCTCTCAGGCATCTCCCAAAGCTCTACAATAGCTTCGTTAAAAGCATCATCGTGTGGCAGGCCATTCTCAAGTAAAAATGATTTCAGAATACCTCGCCGTTCAGGTGTTTTAACTCCGAAAAATTCGTATTGATCACGCATATATCTTTTCATGTGAATGGCATTCTCATTATTGGAAAATAAACTAAAATATTCACGAAGTTGCTGCGCATATGTCACGTATACTACCTCCACTACCTTTTCATGATACAGACCTTCCAATTACCCCAATAGCTATAATCTGTCCACACATTTCTTTCTAATATAAAGGAAGCACAGAACCGTCACAGCCATTAGTACCCGTCATTAATAAAAAAACACCTGACCCATGGAGTTAGGTCAGGCTCACACTGTATTAGCAGGAGCTAATTTCCTGATTTTTAATGATGCATGTGCGCCGGCCCAATCTGCCTAATTCCTTTTTCTTGAAAATGCATGAGAACCGTCCCCAGTCTGCAGATTGGCAGAATGAGAACCGTCCCCGTGCTTCTTTATGCTTCAAAGTGAACGCGGTTTTTGCCGGTGCGTTTTACTTTGTATAGGGCTTGGTCAGCTTTTCGAATAACCTCATTAATATTTTCACTAGTATTATCGTCCGTCCATATGGCTCCACCAACACTACAACCAAGAGAAAGAGTGTTTCCTTCAATGTTGAAAGATTTATTAATAGTGGAGATAATTCGTTCGCCTACAATCTTTCCGTTCTCTTTCGGGTCATGAAGAGTGGTTAGTACGACAACAAATTCATCCCCACCAATTCTGGCAACTAACTCTTCATTTCTCACACTTTCCTTTAAGCGTGAGCCAACTTCAATGAGGAGTTTATCACCAACCTCATGACCAAATGTATCATTCACTTCTTTAAACCCATCTAAATCAAGATACAAAATCGTTAGAGCATTGTGTTTATGGATTGCTTTTTCTATAAATATATCAAGGGCCTTACGATTTGGTAGTCCAGTTAAATGATCTCGATGTGCCACATCCTCCATCTTCTCCAATTCTGTTTCTGTATCAGTTAGTTGAACGACTAGTTCCCTTAACGAATCGGACAAAATCTCAATTTCCGTAAGACCTTTATATGGTGGAATTTTAACAATGTCACCATCTCTAAGTCTATTAGCCACTCGTGAAATATTTTTCAACGGGCGAGTAATCTGCCCAGCTAAAAACCAACCTAAAAACGCAAAGAGAACAACTAAAATTAATCCAGAAACTAGAAAAAAACTTCGTAGCTCTTGCGACGGTGCATAAGCAACTTCAACGGGTTGTCTAACTAAAACGGTCCATTCTAATCCAGGATAATCTTTATACCCACCTGTCAATACATAGCCCGTTAAATACTGCTTACCATCATCCCATGTTTCAAGTGTCCATCCGTTTTTTTGCGTTTTAGCTAGTTCAATACTATCAGTGTTTAAAGGACGTCCTATCATATCTTGAGGTCCTAATATTACATCATTTTTCTTTTTACTCACGATGAAGAATTCTATACTCGGCCTATTCCGTAGAGTGTTTAACATCGATTCTTCAACATCTTTTACCCAATTCCAGCTTAAATGAGTTGCTAAAACGCCTGTAAAATTCCCGTTATCATCATACAAAGGTGTACTTATGTCAACAAACTTCATCTGCTCACCTGTTGGATTAGGCAACAGTTCTGCCAACAGCACCGCCTCATGAACATCTCCTATAAATGTCTTTTGTAAAGCTTCCTTATAAACCGGTCTAGCCGAAATATCCACGCCTCTTAAAACACCATCTGTTGAGGCAATAACAAGACCATCTTTATCGGTTAACCCTACCCAAGCAAAGGCAGGAAACCTTTCTTTTAATTTATTCAGAAGGACTTCGATACTTTCTATGTCCTGTGTATTTCTTAGCTCTTGCAACTCACTAAGAATATCTACTTCACCGTACCTCGACCACATGTATTGATCGAGATTCTCCCCCATAATGTAAGCAAGCTCACTTAGTGAATCACCAATCTCAGACTGAACCTCATTAATAGAACGTTGTCCGATAATATAGCTTAATGTAAAAATCAATAGAATAACTATTCCAGCAAAAATTAAAGACAAACGAGTCCGAAGACTACTAAAAACCCTCATATAACCACTCCGACATGTACTATAAAATATCATTATAGTATCACATTTCGACAAATAGTAAAAGATATACCCAGTTTATGGATGCATAGGGACGGTTCTCATGCTGCCAGATCACATTGATCAAGGAAGCACGAGAACCGTCCCCACTCTGCCATTGACTTTCTATAACATCATATAAAGAGATGTTCTTGCTGTTATAAAAAGGGTGTTGTCATCGTTACCCGCAAATAAAACACATGCTGGTCTTTCCGGAACACGGATTATCTGCGTTAAGTCGCCGTTCATATTAAAAACGTTTATGTCTCCATCTGGAATATAGACGTTTCCATTTGAATGAGTAGCGATATTGAACTCACCTTTTTCCACAAAAATTTCTGGCTCAGTTAAATAGCCCTTAGATGACACTTGAAATTGCACCGTTCGTTTATAATATTCATCGACACCATAATACGGTTGACCAGGGTATGCTTCACTCAAAGAGCACCCTCGCATTAAATCGTAAGTGATAGGAATGATAGTTTCGCCATCTAGTGCTACAAAACACTCTTCCGGCTTCTGGACTGTTGCTGTTAGATAATCACCACTATCTCTCCAGCGGTTTGCCGGATACAAGACTTTTTTCACTGATTGAATAGATTCGATAGGAGCTTTTTCTAGAATTTCCATACTTTCTTCCGGTCTATCAGGATCAATAGAGTACACTTTTATCGTCGAACCTGTGTTATACCAAAAGCTGTAGGATGACCCTTTAGCATCTTCTGTCTTAGGATATACTTCAGGTTCACCATTCACTGTCGCACCTTTTGATGGCGCATATTCTACCACTACTAGTAATCTATCATCGGTATCACAAGCTATCGACCTTGGTCTATGATGAATATCTGTAATTAAGCTTAACCGATCAAACTCCACGGACCATTTATATATTCGTTTCATACGAGAATCCACGAAGTATATATTTCCTTGACTGTCTTTACACATAGCATCGATAAATTCGAATCCACCAGCTATCTTACAGAGAGTTCCGTCAGAGTTTGAAATCATTTCTCGCTTTGCAGGCAGGTCTTTCTTTTTCCCTGACAAATACATTCTACTAATTTGCCACGGTCTAACCTCTGTCTGTGTATTCACATCATATAGTAGATTGTCCATCGTGTATTTCACTTGGGTAAAATTATGAATATTTAAAAATTCTATTTTGTTACAATCCCAAGTTTTCATAGCATGTGGATAAGGTGTATCCAACCATATCGTGCGGAAGAAATACATATTTGCAAAAAGCATATCGCTACACTCTATTAATTCAAGTGGCAAGCAGTTCGTACTTTCTGCGGCCTCTTCTTCAAACTGCAGTGCAAGAACTTTCCAATTCGATACATTTCTAAACTTTACTTCCGTTCTGACATGATGCTCTACAGACATCGCATAAATAACACTCGGAGTGTCGGTGTTGGACACATATAGTCCCGCTGAAGCATAAGGACTTGCTGTCCATATGTCTTTAAACACCCCGCCTCCCCCATTCGTCACCCAAAGGCTCCAATATTGAGAGTCCCACTTAAGATCTGGATTATGATCGGCAGTTCGCGTAGCATTATACAACGGTACCCCGTTCCCGTCTTTGCTCATTGCACCATGCCCACCCATGAACTTCACATCATTCATGTAAGACCCTTCTCCTGCCATCCATTTACACCCAACAGCTCTCGTATTTCTTCCACCTGTATCCAGACCAATACCGAACAGTATATTCACACCACCATGAGGGGCTTCAATAAGCGGCTTCGGTGTGCCAAACCCACTAAACGATTCCGTATTATCTGCTATGAAAATTTGTGTAGATATTGGATTTAATCCGATTAGAACAGAGTCTTCCCTTAATTTTATTGTATCGGTGATTCTATAAAGCCCTTGAGGAAGATAGATGGTCTTATAATGATCCACTGCGTATTGCAACTTAGTCGTATCATCAGCGACTCCATCACCAATAGCACCGAGCGTCTTTACGTTCACCCATGAAGCCATAGGAGGCAGCGCAGGGATATCTGTTTTTACCGAATTTGGATATGCATCCATTGGGGTTAAGTCATGGACAGTTTGAATCTCTCCTCTATCGTCGATATCTTCCATACAGAATCCGTGCGTAAACGTATTTACCTTATAAATTGCTGTTGTACCTTTCACTTTCTTTCCACTTTGACGGAATGCTGCTAGTAACGGAACATTACAACAATCTATGTTACGCATGTTAATTTGAGTAAACACATTCTTTTCCGTGCTTATGATAACTGCTGGTCCTGTTATATTTTCAAATTGACTGTCTTCTATATACAGTTTTTCAAAATAGTCTTCGACCGTTTCAACCACAGTTGGCATATTCTTCGCAGTCATTCTCGTTATCGTCAATCCAGCTTCTTTTGTCTGAATCGCTGCTTTCCTTTGTCCCTCAAAATACGTATCTACCATCATAAAGGGCCATGCTGGTGATGTTTTGGTTGTATAAATACCATACTCCCCACCGAAGAAACGAACATTTTCAATTTCGTTGCCTACATCAAATATCCCTGCCTTGCCATTTCCAATATGTATGTCTACATGAGAAATAAAGGAATGCTGAGCAAAGTGGGTTCTAAGTGCTACTGCTGCTGGATTACCGTCCTCAATTCGAATGTCAATATTCGAGAGAGCACTGTAGAAGGTTCCAGCGTTTGCGTCGTCCACGTTATCTGCGGCTGTTGGTATAGAGGATGTAAACCAAATCATATAGTTAGCACGGCCTTTATCGCTTGGCACCTCATCTTGAAAACCTGGTGTATTTTCGCCAAGAAGGATGGTTGGTCGCTTCTTGCCATATCCAATTAAACGGATTGCCTTCGGTATATAAATAGTTTTACTGATGCGATACGTGCCTTCAGGAATAAACACAATCCCATAATTCATAGTGCGCTTAACTTTATTTATCGCTTCTTGAATAGCATCTGAATCATCGCTCACACCGTCCCCCTTCACATCAAAATGATCAGGTGTAAGATAGACAGCTTGAGGATCCTCTAATGTTTGCAAAAAGAAAGATTTACTAGGTAACGTATTAAGTGTAGTCATTGTGTCCCTCCTATTAAAATTGCTTTATACCAACCTATCATGTTGTTTTATATCAAAATCTACTTCAAAGCATGATAGAGCTAAAATACATGCGAGTGCTCGGCCCTTGTTAGGCCTGAGTTCGTGGGGCTCGGCTTTATGGTACAGCTGATTTCGTGCGAGTTCTCGGTACCTTGGTAGTGCTGAATTCGCGCGAGTGGTGGCTCTATGATAGAGCTCAAATACGAGCGAGTCCTCGGTACCTTGGTAGTGCTGAATTCGCGCGAACGGCGGCTCTATTATTGGCTAAGGTAAGTGCGAGCGCTCGGCTTGATGTTACGAGCGAGTTCTCGGTACCATGTTTGGGCTATAATACACCTATAAGCTACTCAGCCATCCTATATGCCAACCACATTATAAAAACGCTTTCAAAAACCTCTTATAAAAAATAATAAAACTCACACTACATAATCTATAGGAGCAAAATTATTAATTGGTAACAATATTTTAGGTGCAGGTAAATAGGGACGGGTCGAGAGCGCTGACAAAGACATTGCTTTTTCGATTCATCTTAATTATTAACAATATATAGATACGAAAAAGTCGCTAATCAAGTACACATGTAGATTATTAGCTTCTCTATGGTCTGGGCTTTCTCTTTTTCATCGGTCTCTGACGGGGCTCCATTCCCCCACACTACACCGGAATTGTGGATTCGGTTATTACGCTGCCATCCACTACTCTGAGAAGGATGCGCAAGAACCGTCCCTATACTGCCTTGATCACACAGAACACATTCTATGGAAACACTAGAACTGTCCCCGAACTGCCAATCATGTTTTGTCAGGACAAGCATATGATAGAGTGATAATCTTTTTTACAGAAAGGAACTCAAAATCATGCCGTCGTTTCGCTCATCCTTGACAGCATCGCTTTACGCCACTATGTCAATTAGCTTTTGGGGCATTTCTTTTGTGTCAACAAAGGCGGTGCTCGGAAAACTCGATCCATATTCATTACTGGTGTTACGCTTCGGAATTGGCTCTCTATTTTTATTAACACTTCTTTTAATGTTGCGAATTCGCTTAAAAGTATCGATTAATTATATTCCTCATCTAATTGTACTCGGTATCCTCGGCGTGTTTGTCCATCAAGTGCTACAAGCAACAGCATTATTAACAATAGACGCTTCATCTGCTGGGTGGCTCATTTCTTTTTCACCCGTTTTTACCGTTGTGTTATCTATGATATTTTTGCATGAAAAAATGTCACTCTCGAAAGCTATTGGTATGATTCTAGCAATATTAGGCGTCCTGCTTGTTACAACGACAAGAAGTGGCCAATCGTTCGAAGTCACCATGAACATTGGGTTTATTCTCATGCTTTTGAGCACCCTAAACTGGGCTATTTATTCAATCCTGCTAAAAAGCTTACGCATACCATATCCCTCTCTTTTAGTAACCTTTTACATGAGTGTTCTTGGGTTTATCCTAACATCACCCTTTATTATTAGAAACAGAGGCTGGGAATCTCTTTCTCTATTAACCTATAAAGAATGGTCGCATCTATTGTTTCTTGGTGTGTTCGTCTCTGGAATTGCGTACTGGTATTGGGGCAAAGCACTTGAGGTGTTAGAGGCATCAAAGGTCTCTATGTTTCTGTATTTAGAACCCATCTCTACCTTAATTGCAGCAATTCTTATTTTACATGAACAAGTTTTCCTCATAAGTATCACAGGTGGCATCATAATTATTATGGGGGTCATTATTGTGAACGGACAACTTTTGCCTATGTTTTATAACCTTATTATGAAAAAGCCATAGCGGAACAGAGCATTGAAACGGTTCTGCTTTACCTTCTTCATGCTAGTACGAAGAAGGATGCATGAGAACCGTCCCCATGCATCCAAAAGGAGGAAGATATTATAATGTTGAACGATAAGGTGAGACATATGTTAGATTCATTAAAGAAGCCATTAAAATTTGAGTTAAAAGAAGCGCTTCTAGATTTGAACATGACAATGGAGGATTTACCGAAACTACCGGAATCCAAAAGTGGAAAACCCTACTCGCGAGAATTACTTTATAAAAATGAAGAAGTCGAGCTGTTAGTCATGAACTGGTCTGAGTTAGAATGCGCTCCTCATGACCACGGAAGCTCCCAGGGCTGGATACAAGTCTTAAATGGGGCGACAATCAACACTGTTTACGAAATTACTGAAAACGGGTTACCTTCTGAACTATTTCATGAATACCAAGAAAAAGACAATCTGTTTTACGCACCTAAAAAGGGCGTTCATAAAATGAAAGCTGCACGACAAGATGAGCTAGTAACACTTCATCTTTACTCTCCTCCTATCAGCGGAATGAAGGTTTATGACTTAGATAAATGTGCAGCTTGTATCGTGGCAGATGACTGCGGCGCATGGTGGCCTGATGAACAGCGACAGAAGGTACAGGAGATACGATTAAAAAAACAAGAACAAGCGTAAAGACTAGGTACCTATAATCAATAAAAGGAGTTCAACGCATGAACTCCTTTTCTCTAAAAACATACTATTTCTCTCTATTCATCAACTCTCTAATCTTCTTCTCTTCCCAATCCGAACCAATTCTTAAAGACAAACCATGCAAGATAACTAAAACACCCCACCCTATAGCCGGGTATATGACCCACCAGTTTCCTGCATCACCCATGATATTTATAATAAACAGCATCGGAAGAATGACAAAATAGGCAATCAAATTCATGTAAAAACCTTTCAGTTGGCTGACTCTTCTTTTTGCTTTTAAATATTCAGTATTATTTTCCATCTTAATTCCTCCTTTTTAATTAGCAATAGAGTTTATATACTCTGTTGCTGTCATGATTATGGCCCCCTGGTTCGCTAGTGCCTCTAAAGCTTTGTCTCGTTCAATTTCACTTCCACTTCCTATAGCGTCTTCGATGAGAATAACGGAATAGCCACGCTTAAGAGCATCCTTTGCAGTGTCAGCTACACACGCTTCGGCGTACACACCTACTATCACTAAACTCCCTGTATTGTTTTGAACTAAAGTTTCTTGGAACAGAGGATTAGAAAATGCGCTTGGCTTGTTTTTCGAAATAAAATTATCACTAACAATTTTCAATCGACCGTCTAGTTCGGCACCAGGCGTCCCTTTCATCGCAGCAAAATTTCTTCCTCTATTTAATAAAAATTGGATGTTTTGATATTCATTTGCGACATAAATTATGGAATGTTTATCCGATCCCTCCATTTTGTTAATAATAGCATTCACGTTTGACAAGATTGGGTTAATCAGAGTCTTTTCTATCGGTAACTTCCCATTGTCATCAAAGAAATCCTTCTGAATATCTAGCACTAATATTGCTGTATTTTCATTTGATTTTGCTTGTACATCAACGTGACTTGTCGAAAAATCCAGCTGACTTACAAAATATATAACAGGTATTAATGCAGTGATTATCACAAATGTAGAGAACACCGTCTTTGTTTTCATGTGCAGGCCTCCTGTTTTTGAAATTTCTACTTAAATCAAGTATAGATTTTAAAAGTAATAAAAAAGCAGTACTAGAAGTAATCAAAATAGTCACAGTTATAATCCCTAAAATTTACTACATCATGACTAGAGTTAACAGTGGCGAGTCTACATGATTTTCACAATAAAATGAGACAGTAAAAAATCCCATCAAGGAATCTGTTGTTCTAGATGATGTATTCTCAGTACAAGCACTTATTAAACTTAAATTTTGTTATCTGTGCTACTTTCTCCCAGACTCGGACCGCCCTTGTGCTTTTTTCTTGATAAAATACAAAAAGAAGCACGAGAACCGTCCCCAGTCTGCCAGATTTTCGAGTAGACATGCACATGTACCCGCGCCTCATGAATATCATGATAGAAGCCTATACGATTGAGGTGGGAACATGAACTCAAATGATTTGCCACTACTAGTAGCTGGTCCCATTGTTCGACGAGTGGAACCAACTCAGGTTTTTATATGGATAGCAACAAGCCAGTATGTAAATGTTGAAGCTGCACTCTTTCATATACAAGATGACAAGGACGAGCAAGCATTACCCTTGAAAAATCATGTATCGTCTATACAAATGGGACAAAGGTTATATATTCACATGCTTAAAGTTACGCCAAAAACAGGTGAATTTCCGACGAACGAAGTTCTTGGGTATAATTTAAAATTTTTAATGAATAGAAAGTATTATGATTTAGGGGATTTAGGTCTTCTTTCCGAGGAGAATCCAACTTGTATCGTATACGAGGGTATGAAGTATCCAACCTTTATCATTCAAACAGATGAAAGAACGAGTCGAATTTTATATGGCTCTTGTCGGAAAGTTCATGGTATGGGAAACGATATGCTTTCTGAAGCCGATGAAATGATTCAGGAATCCGTTTCAGATCCATCCAAGCGCCCTCAGAATCTTTTTCTAATGGGAGATCAAATTTATGCGGATGATGTGCCGGCTCCTCTCATACAAGCACTCTCTCAAATCGGCGATATTTTAATAGGAAGAAAAGAAGCATTTGAGCAAATCGAACCGCGTCTTAAACAAACTCCTTTTGCGACATCCATCAACCAAATAAACGGTCGTCAATTTATTATGAAACATATGTGTCACTTTACATCCTCTTCTGCAAGTAATCATCTAATGACACTTGGCGAATTTGCAGCAATGTACGCAATGGCGTGGAGTCCTGCCCTTTGGGAATTTGCAAATGAGCAACACTTATTTAAGTCGTTTGATGAAGCTTACTTAAAAAATCAAGTGTACGTAGCCTTTCACAATAAGTCGTTGTATCCAACACATTATAAAAAAGAGAAACAACACCTAAAAGAACGTTATGTTGAACAACAGGAACAGCTGGCTGACTTTCAACAGTCGCTATATTCTGTTCGTCGTGTACTTGCAAATATCTCTACTTACATGATATTTGATGACCATGAAGTAACGGATGATTGGAATATTACCGCTACTTGGCAAAAGAATGTCAGGCAGTCCCCACTTGGTAAGCATATTATTGCCAATGGACTGACAGCATACTGGGTTTTTCAGGGCTGGGGCAATGCTCCTGACTCATTCGATAGTCACTTTTTGTCTGTAGTAGGCAACTATTTAAGGACACTTCAGAGTGGCTATGCAAAATCGTTACATTATAAATGGACAGAAATGCTTTGGAATTTTAATAATTGGTATTTTGTTGCTCCTACTTCTCCTAGAGCTGTATTCCTAGATACTCGAACGATGAGGAACTATGAGGATACACCAAAGCCAATTAAGATTGGAAGTTTAATAGAAGAAACGTCGCGTCCTCCACAATTAGTTCAAACAACACAATGGGAGCAGTTGCATGAGCAACTCAAAAAAGACTGGAAGGCTGGAGCTCCGTTATTAATTGTGTCACCAACGCCTGTATATGGATTTGGTCTCATTGAGTCTATATTGCATAACTACGTGTATCCACTAAAAATACTAGGCGTACAAGTCAATACAACCTTTGATTTTGAAGCGTGGAAGTATAATGGAAAAGGCTTTACGAGCTTTCTTGAGCAAGTGTCAAATTGGAATCCTGCACCTTGTATTATTTTATCAGGGGATGTTCACTATGGAGCAGCAGTCAAATCAGACGTTATATTTTCTGACCATTCTACATTATCCATTCACCAGTTTACTAGTAGCCCTTTAAAAAATATGAGTTTTTCTGGTATATGGGGATTCATGCTAAAGCAAGTTAGCCAATTAAATAGCCTAAAACGAAAAGGAAAGACCATTCATCGTTATTGTGATAAGAATTACAATATTCGACATGAAAAAGAAGACGAAATCACCTTAGATCCATTTTTATGGAAGGATTCTCTTCAGTACCAACAAGTGGGCCATTTAATAATAGAAACAAAAAATAACATTGGTCTGTTATGTATGGATTCAATTGAAAGATAAATGGGGACGGTTCTTGTGCTTCCTTCGACTCGCGAAGGAAGCATGAGAACCGTCCCCACTCTGCCTTTAGTACACCAACTTGATGAAATCGTCTTTCTCGATATTGCCGAAGTAGTGCTTAACATCTATATCCTGCAATGCTTCTTCCAATGCCTGACGATCATAACGGCATCCAATTAATGTAGACTCAATATCCTTTACATCACCAACACCAAAGAAGTCCCCGTAGATGGTACAAGCCTTAATAGTCCCTTTTGTAACTTCCATACGCACATCAATTTGCCCAACAGGGAAACGATGAGAATGTTGTATATTAAATTTCGGTGATTTACCGTAATTCCAATCCCAATTTTGATAACGTTCTTTTGAAATCTGTTCAATAGTAGCCCAATCCTCTGCTGTTAACTCATATTCTTGGATATTGTCTTTCCCTCCAAAAATATGCTCTAATAACAATTGGCGAAACTCTAAAATCGTGACTTTTTCTTGTAGGAATTCGGAAATATTCGCTACTCTGCTTCGCACAGATTTAATCCCTTTTGATTCAATTTTATCTTTTTTAACATTTAATGCCTTCACTACGTTCTCCATTTCAGAATCGAATAACAGTGTACCGTGACTAAACATCTTCCCTTTTGTGGAGAACTGAGCGTTCCCTGAAATTTTACGACCTTCAGCCAGAATATCATTTCTACCACTAAGTTCAGCGTTCACACCAAGCTGATGGAGCGCTTGTATGACAGGCTCTGTGAATTTTTTAAAATTGTGAAAGCTCTCTCCATCGTCTTTCGTAATAAAACTGAAATTCAAATTACCTAAATCATGATACACGGCTCCCCCACCTGATAATCGTCTTACGACATGTAGGTTCTGCTCCGCCACATAGTCTGTATTAATTTCCTCTATTGTATTTTGATTTTTACCAATAATGATACTTGGCTCATTAATATAAAAAAGAAAATACGTTTCGTTCTCCACATTTAAATGTTTGAGAACAAACTCCTCCATCGCTAAATTAATTCTTGGGTCTGTAACACCTTTATTATCGATAAATAACATGATTGCGCCTCCCGTTATAACATTGTAATATTAATCACTGCAAGCTCATTGATGCAACTAGGTTAGCATTGGAACACCAACAACCTTTGGCATCATGAAGCTAAGAAGTTTGTATGTATTGCATTAAAGGATGGATATGTATCGTAGATTGTTGTCGCTAAAACAATGATATCATATCGCTTTCACATTATGTATGTTCTGAAATTCTGATATAGCGATATGATACTTTGAACAGACAGGAGAACGCACACACTAACTCAACCCGCACAATAATATAAAAAAAAACCTGCCATGAACTGACAGGACCCATCTTTTAATCTATACAATTTCTAGTGTCACATCGATATTGCCTCTCGTTGCTTTTGAATATGGGCAGAAGTTGTGTGCTTTATGAACAAGGTCTTCTAGCTTTGCTCTATCAATACCCGTTCCCTTTACCTTTAGTGTGACAGCTAATTTAAAGCCTTGATCTGATTCATCCTTTAAAAGACTAACATTCGCAGTTACCTCTGATTCAAATGAAACTTGTTCTTTTTTTGCTATAAACTGGAGTGCTCCATCAAAGCATGCTGCGTATCCAGCCGCAAAAAGTTGCTCTGGATTTGTCGCTTGTGGCAACTCCTTTGCTCTCGGTGTACCTGGCATAGCTACGTCTAACTTAATCACGCCATCTGGTGACTCTACTCTTCCTTCACGTCCCCCTACAGCAGATACAGAAGTTGTAAGTATTGTGTTTGACATCAGTAAATTCCTCCTATTATTTTTATTTTGTTGCAAAAGAAGATCAAGCGCCATGGTTTTAGTTTGCAGTCTAAGCAAATTGCCTCTTTTATCTGTGTACCCTATTAAGTAACGGATAAAACCTTGCCAAATATTACTTTACCCATTATTTAGAAAAAAATCAGGATAGGAATTTAAGAACATTCACTCTGACGTTACTTTTATTTACACTTTGGAAATAGTTTTAACTTGCAATATTTTACAATTGTAAAAAAGTTGTCACATTCTTCTTGGTATCTATCGAAGTTCATCTTATATAATTATGATTGATAATGATTTTCATTTCTGATTAAAAAATATACTTATAAAACGTGACAATAAAGCGAGGGGAATTTAGCAATGGTTTTATCAAAAGCACATATCGGTCAAACGTTTTATGTCAAACACATTGAAGGAAAAGAAAAAGTAAAAAAGTTCCTTTATACATTAGGCTGCTTTGAAGGTGAACAAATCACTCTTATTTCTATACTCGCTGGAAACTATGTAGTTAACATTAAAGATAGTAGATATGCAATTGATGAAAACATGGCAAAACAAATAATTTTAGAAGCATAAATGTTTATGAGATATGTACTCAGTTACATATCTTTTTTAAAAGACATAATTGATAATGATTATCACAACGAACTCGTATTGAGGAGGCATATAGCAATGAGAATAGCTTTAACAGGAAACCCTAACTCAGGTAAAACTACACTGTTTAACGCAGTGACGGGGCAAACAGCGGCTATTGGTAACTGGTCAGGCGTAACTGTTTCTAAGAGAGAAGCAGAACTAAAGAAGAAATATACTCAAAAAGGTTATGATATAACGCTTGTTGACCTGCCAGGGGCATACTCTATTTCACCTTATACAGGTGAAGAACAAATAACGAGAGATTATATTTTACAAGAAGCGCCGGACGTTATCATAAATATTGTTGATGGGGCCAATGTAAGTAGAAGTTTGTTTTTTGCTACACAGCTACTTGAAATAGGAATCCCTGTCGTTGTAGCTGTAAACAAAGTAGATATTTTGGCAAAAAGAGGCGATACAATCGACGTAAATGCTTTAAGTAAAGAATTAAATTGTCCCGTTATTCTGACCCAAGCATCATCCGAGGTTGGTTTACAAGAGCTTATGCAAAAAGCGGTTCAGATAGCAAATCAAAATGTAGTTCAGCCTTCTACAATTAGCTCAGATAAAGAAAGACAAAAGATAGTAAATGATCTTGTGAAAAAGTGTGTCGTGAAAAAGAGAGATGCTAGTCATGTTACGGTTTCAGACAAAGTTGATAGAATCATTGCACATAAGTGGCTTGGTTTACCGATCTTTTTCTTAGTCATGTGGGCCGTCTTTTCCTTCTCCATTGAAGGATTGGGAGGATATTTATCAGGGTACTTAAATGATGTGCTGTTTGGTGAGGTTATACCAACTGCAGCAAATAGTTTCTTTGAGGCATTAGGTGTGAGTCCGCTGCTGCAAGCAGTTATTGTTGATGGCGCAATAGGTGGCGTGGGAGCCGTCATTGGATTTTTACCGTTAATTATGGTGTTATTCTTCTGCTTATCACTCCTTGAAGACTCTGGATATATGGCCAGAGTAGCTGTTGTAATGGACCGTTACTTTAAGAAAATTGGGTTGTCTGGCAAGTCCATCATTCCAATGATCGTTGGATCTGGTTGTGCTATTCCGGGTGTTATGGCAACAAGGACCATTGATGATATTAACGAAAAGAGAATGACAACAATTTTGACACCATTTATTCCTTGTGGTGCAAAGCTTCCTATTATCGCTCTTTTTGCAGCCGTATTTTTCCCTGAAAACACTTGGGTTGGTCCGAGCATGTATATTCTAGCTATTATTATGATTTTACTCGGCGGGCTGTTATTAAAGAGAATATTTGTATGGGAGTCGGTTCCTTCCTTTTTCATGGAACTTCCTGAATATAAAATACCTAGTTTTAAACACGCATTTTTTCAAATGCTCGATAAAGCAAAAGCGTTTATTATTAAAGCATCAACGATCATCCTTGTGTGTAACACACTTGTATGGTTTGCCCAAGCATACAGCTGGGGACTAAAGCCAGTTGAAGATCAAAGCATGAGTATTCTTGCTTCAATGGGCTCTGTTATTGAACCGATTCTTATTCCACTTGGATTCGTTGGCTGGCAGCTAGCAGCCGCAGCCATTACTGGTTTTATTGCGAAAGAAAACGTGGTCGCAACGTTTGCCGTTCTACTTGCAGTCGCATCGGAAGAAGCACTGCATATGCCCGGCGGAGTGCTAACTGAATTATTTACACCGGTAACAGCTCTTGCTTATTTGGCGTTTAATTTATTTACACCTCCTTGCTTTGCCGCAATGGGTGCTATGAATGCAGAGATGGGGTCTAAAAAGTGGTTACTTAAAGGCTTAACCTTCCAGCTAGGCATTGGATATATGCTGGCGTTACTCATCACTCAAGTTGGTTCTTTAGTAGTATATCGCACGCCAGCGGTAGGATTCATTCCTGCTATTTTCATCACTATTGCTTTTGTTACTTTTGTTATTTTAACTATTAAAAGAGTCAATCAACAACGTGCTGTCATTGGAATGGAAGTACAATCTATATAGAAGGGTTTTGATCTGAATGCTTATTAACATTCTCCTTTGGTCTTTGTTAATTGGATATTCCATCTGGACGCTCGTGCGATTTTTCAAAGCTAGCAAACAAGGCAAGTGCGCAGGTTGTTCTATTAAAAATTCTTGTAATACTAAGTGTAACTAGATTGAAAAGTGGTTCTGATGTTAGTCAGAACCACTTTTTTCGTACGTGCTCGTTTAGCCTTACCATAGATTGGAGCACAAACTTGCTGTATCTGTTGCTCGTTAGTCATTCAATCATGTCGCGGCTTTCGCAATCTATCTAACAGCAGCATCAATACTTTATTTCGTACTAATCGGAATTTGTAGCTCCGTCAACCAATCCTCTTCATTTTCTTTATTCCAAATACCATCAATATACCGTTCTCTCGGTTCCCCTACTAAATTGTACCCATTGTCTTTCATCCACTCGAAAGCAAAGTTATATGCATCTCGGAGAGTATGATAACTTCCTTTATGAACGACACACAATGCTTGTTCTACTTTATTAATCTTTTTATATTTGACCATGTCTGTGTCCTGACAATAGTCAACGACCGCCTCACAAACTTCTACATCAATATCTTTGTCTTTGTATTCTTGATCATGATACACATTAAAGCAGTATTCTGGTGATGCACAAACAGCACCCGCTTTAACCATCTCTTCTCCCATTTTGGGGATGACGTCAAAATATTCATCATAGCTTTTGGCTATAAACCTCATTGAAGCTACAATTACTTCCGGCAGGCTTTTAATAACAGGGTTATATTTCATGGAACTTCCTCCTTTGATTGCTTTTATACAGCTCTTAATTTTTAGCAATTGTTCATTCGCGTCTTTAATCATGTCACATAATTCATTTTCCTTTTTCAATAAAATCTCTTCCATCATCGATTCATTGTCAACTAGCTCCTTAATGTCACCTAAGCTAAATCCCATTTGTTTTAAGCTAATGATTGTATTTAACCTAGCGAGTTGTGAACTTGAATAATATCGATAGCCTGTAAAATCATCTATACACTCTGGTTTTAAAATGCCGATCTCATCGTAATACCGCAACGTTTTCGTTGTAATCCGATTCATTTTTGAAAACAACCCAATTTGGTACATAACACTCCTCCATTTAATATTCGTATCTAAAATACTTAACAAATAAAATAACACAAAAGGGCTATTACCAATAGAAGCACAATTGCCAATAAATCTTTTCCATACTTCTTACTTAAATAATTTCTTTTTTCACGGTGCATCTCCTCCTTTGTAGAAAGCATACACCTTCCCCTAAAGGGCAAAGTCAATAAGAAAAAAAGAAATTGCAAAAAGCGCCTGACCTTCGCACGGTATCATAATACCGCATCGGAGATCAGACACCTATATTCACATTACATAATTAGCATTAGACCTTTTCGTGAATCTAAAGGTTCATGTAGTCCAGGGCTGCGAGCAGGCTGTTCCACTGCTTAGACCTTGTGACTACAGACTACAGTTACACGCATTAGTTTGATTCTTCACATCATTACACTTCTATTTGACTAGCGAAACTAACAACAAAATCTACACATCTATCAATCTCTGCTGGCGTATCTGGTGTGAACTCTACTTTAAGTCCGTTCTGAATAATGTCTGCATTACATTCCTTTAACCTATCTTCGAATAAATCTACTGCAGCACAAAATTTAGGATAGGCTCTGTCACCTGAACCAAACACAGCCGCCCTTTTACCCGTTAAATCCAGAGTTAGAAGGTCTTCATAAAAATCCTCCGTCTCATATGGTAGGTCTCCATCTCCCCATGTATAAGATCCAATTAAAATTCCATCATATGGAAGAAGATCCTCCACTTCCATATGTTCTATTTCCATCATATCTATTTGGTGATTAAAAGGCCCCATACTTTCCTTTAATAAATCTGCAATTTCTTCCGTATTACCAGACATACTTGCAAAAGCGATAATGATTTTAGCCATATAAACCCTCCTGATCGATTAACAATAATGATAATCATTCTCATATATAAATATATCAATAATGATAATCATTTTCAACTTCCCTTTCATAAAAAAATCCTGAACAACGCTGATTGTTTATGTAAGTCTCCAATCAGTCAGTCAGCTTTATCTTAATGTGAGATGTGCTGACCAGGTCCTCTATACAGCAAACCACAACATTATATTTTCTAACGCTAATCGATAAACAGCTTTTCTGCTTATTGCATTGTCAAAAAAAGGTATTTAAGTGTATAATATATATATAACAGATGATATGTATCATACGATTTATAAAAAAAGGGTGAAAACGCTTATGCCTCCGAAGAAAAGATTCACAAAAGAACAGATTGTTGATGCTGCTTTTCATATCGCAAAAATTGATGGACTTGATAGCATATCTATTCGAAAAATTGCTGAAAAACTGGGTAGTTCTATCGCTCCCATTTACGTCAATTTTAGTGATGTCGATGAATTGAAACGTGAAGTTATTAAGAAGGTTATCGTGCTTAGTCATGCTATGATACACGAAGAAAATTCAGGTGATCTCTTTCGTGATATTGGTGCAGCAAGTCTTCGTTTCGCGAAAGAGTACAATGCTCTCTTCAATGATTTAATAATGAAACAAAACGAATATATACATGACTATAACGATGAAATAGGCAATGACCTTATTTTACTTATGAGAAAGAGTTCAGACCTCAAAGGATTTTCTGACGAGGAGTTAAGGATGATCTTATCGAAAATGAAAATCTTTCAAACAGGTCTCTCCATTATGATTGCTAACAACATTTTACCAAGTACTGTTGATGAAAAAGAGAGCATTAATCTTCTTGAAAGTATGGCGGAGGATGTCATTTTAGCAGCTAAGTATCGAAAGGAAAAAGGAATCTAAGGGAATTTAGGGGGGAAAGAGTTATGCATGAAAGAGAACGAATTGTCATCATTACAGGAGCCAATTCTGGAATAGGGAAAGCTGCCGCCACTCAGTTTGCACAAGCTGGGCACACTGTCATCATGGCTTGTCGAAACTTGAAAACTAGTAAAGTTGTTCAACAAGAGATTATTGATACTACAAATAACACTCGTGTAGACCTTATGGAGCTTGATGTATCTTCATTTCAGTCTATTAATAAGTTCTGCGATGAGTTCAAACAGAACTATGACAAACTAGATATATTGATTCATAATGCCGCTTATTTCAATCATGGCGAGAGGCACAGATTAAGCATTGACGAGCTTGAATTGACTTTTGCAACGAATGTTTTCGGTCCTTTTTATATGACATCACTACTTGTAGATGATTTGAAAAAATCAGATGACCCGAGAATTCTTCATGCTGGCAGCAATATTATTAAACACTTCTTTGACCCTAAAAAGGATATTAATACAAACTCGTTACAAGGAGAATGGAAAGGAAAACGCTACCGAGTGTACGACATGTATTGTCAATCAAAAATGGCTCTCATGCTACTCACATTTAAGATGGCAGAAGAGTACAAAGACGCTCAAATTAAAGTAAATGCGCTACAAATAAATGGAGCGAAAATGTCAAATGAAACTATAAAAAAAGTAAAGCCTTGGTGGCGACCGATCGCAAGAATGCAAAATCTCTTTTTCCCACCTACATCTTATATGGCTAACAACTACTATGATATATGCACCTCAGAAAACTACAAAAATACTACTGGCGTTATTTTTAACGACAAGCTTACTATTATGGAACCAGCACCAAACGCGCCGGGTCTCAAGCAACAAATTCAACAACTATTCGGGTCTCGCTTTTATCCATACTATGGAGAAAACAACGAAAAACGACAAGAGATTTGGAACTTGTGTAAGGAAGTAACGATGCGAGCATAAATTTCAAATTGCCTATTCGATAAAAAACTATTAGAAATTTTATAATTAACACTATCAATCTCTTAATGAAAACTCCAATTTATAGGAATTAAATAAACCGAACAAATATCTAAACAAATGTTTGATTAGATATTTGTTCGGTTGTTTATGGCTTCGTGAAAAGAGACATAGTAATTAAGACGGCAGCATGAGAACCGTCCCCATACTGCCATTATCCTTCTAGTATTTTGATAATGTCCTTTGGCTTTAAAACCTTGCCATATGACACAACTTTTTCATCAATAACTAACCCTGGTGTAGACATAATGCCGTACGCCATGATATCTTCCATCTCAGTTACTTTTATGATGTCTGCTTCACGTCCTAATTCAGAGAGAGCCTGCTCCGTGTTTTCTGCTAACTTAACACAATTTCTACAACCAGATCCTAAGACTTTTATAACCATTCTAAACCACTCCTCAGTTTTATTTTAACCTCAAAAATGTGAACACTACATAAACAAATAACCAAAAGCGTTAAAGCTGTAACCAATAATAAAAATACCTAATGTTACTAGACCTGCAAAAATAACAAGAAGCTTTGTTTTTACAACTTTTTTGAGCATAATCATAGACGGTAGAGAAAGTGCGGTAACCGCCATCATAAAGGCAAGCGCTGTGCCTATACCTACTCCTTTTGCAACAAGTGCCTCTGCAATCGGCAACGTTCCAAAAATATCAGCGTACATAGGTATCCCTACTAAAGTAGCTACTAAAACAGAATACCATTTATCTTGACCAAGTATGGCCGCAATGACCGTCTCCGGAATCCAATTATGGATAATGGCCCCAATACCAACACCAATTAAGATATAGAGCCAAACCTTCTTTACAATCTCAATCACTTGGTTTTTTGAAAACTCAAGTCTATCACGTCTAGTCATTTCACCTTGCTCGACATCAATCATCTTATTATTATACACGAAGGGTTCTATATATTTTTCAAGCTTTAAGCTACTTATAATGAAGCCCCCGATGACCGCAAGAACAAGGCCAACAATGACATATGCTATCGCTATTTTCCAGTTAAATATACTCGCTAACAATATGACAGATGCCAAGTCTACTAACGGAGATGAGATTAAAAATGAAAACGTGACTCCTATTGGTAATCCTGCATTCGTGAACCCAATAAACAATGGAATGGAGGAGCATGAGCAAAAAGGTGTAACTGTTCCTAATATAGCACTCAAAATATTAGCTGAAATCCCTTTAAAACGGGTAAGTATTTTCTTTGTCCGCTCTGGTGGAAAAAAGCTTTGCACATATGATATAAAAAATATGAGTACCGAAAGCAGAATAAATATTTTTATAACATCATATATAAAAAAGTGAATGCTTCCTCCCACTTTCTCATTTACATCTAAACCAAATACATTTTCAACAAGTAAAGCTATTACCTGACTTAACCAATCCATTTTCAATAGTTGATTATTTAGCCATTCAAATATCCCCACGAAATCAACTCCAAATAACAACATAACAGCTTATCTGACTAATAATTACGGAATAATTTTTTCATTTTAATTTATAAACTCTATAATCTGCGACACTCTCTCTTTGTTTACACTGTATATCGTAAACTTTCCTTCTCGCCTTGATACGATTATTTCGCCTTTTTCCATAATCTTCAAATGGTGACTTATAGTAGAACTAGCTCCTTCTAAGGCATCAACAATCTCACACATGCATAAATCTTCTATCCAAAGTAATGCAACAATTCTTAGCCGTGTTTCATCGGCTAATCCTTTAAAAAAATTTGCTGTATAAACCAACAATTCAGGTTCAGGAAGCTGTTCTTCCGCTTTATTACGTATTTTTTTCATTTCTTCCGTTGTTTTCAATGCCCAATCTTTCCGCAAGGTTTGCACCTCCTTGTGTCTTTTTAATTATATAACTATTTTTCTAGTTTTATAGTTGTGTTTGTGACATTTTTTTAACAAAGCAAAGTAGCGAAGGCAATCATCATATGTAATTAAGTTTGTTCTCTATGGTTTCGAGCTCCTTCGTCGCATCATCACACATTTTCCAATCCCCTATCCTCTTTTGTTGTAATTCTTGTGTAGCTTCGACTTATTTAGGGTAAAGAACAATATACCCTTTTTTGGGAGGAGATTACATGTGGTTTAAGCACCCATTTTTTAAGTATGCAACCGGAGTTGCGTTAGTGTTATTTATTATTTACTTATTAGGAAAAAATCAATTTGCTATATTACCTGTTCTTGATTTTATTAGAATTCTACTTTTCCCGTTACTCATTGCCGGGTTCCTGTTCTATATTTTAAAGCCAGTTGTACGACTTCTCACAAAATTCAATTTTATCTCTCGGACATTAGCTATCTTAATCGTATTTTCCATTATGATTGGAGCTATAATGTTCGGAGGAATGACTCTAGGTGTAACAGTGGATGAGCAATTTAGTCAATTCTTAGAAAAAATTCCGACATTCATCGAAGAAAATGAAAAACAAACAAAACAGATAATTCAAGATAATAATTTCGGTCTATTTTCGTATGAACAGGCAAAGCAAAAGTTACTTACTTACATAATAAATCTCGGTCAGCATGTAGGTGAAAATGCCACTAAAATCTTATCCTCTATTACTAACGTAATAGCTGTCATGTTAACGGTTCCGTTTGTGCTTTTTTATCTCTTAAAAGACGGGCACCGCCTATTACCCTTTTTATTAAATTTCATTCCTGAAAAGCATGAAGAGGAAGGAAAGAAGATATTAACAGATATTGATGAAACACTATCCACATATATTGGGGGGCAAATGCTTATCGCATTTGTAAATGGTATTTTGATGTATATCGGTTATCTCATTATTGGATTAGAGTATGCATTTATGTTAGCAGTTATTGTTGTCATAACAGCTGTAATCCCTATTATTGGACCAGCATTAGGCATACTTCCGGCCATCTTGCTCGCTTTAGTGACAGATCCTTTCTTGATCATCGGAATTTTGATTCTATTAATTATTGTTCAACAACTAGAAGGGAATTTTATATCCCCACTTATAATCGGAACCAAACTTTCCATTCATCCATTGACCGTAATTTTATTACTACTTTCCGCAGGAGTTATTTATGGATTTATTGGTATCTTACTAGCCGTTCCGGTTTATTCTGTTTTAAAGGTAATCGTGAAAAATTTGTATCTGTTCTATCGACTTCGGATTTAAAATGGTGCCTAAAATGGTGCCAGTCCCCCGCTAGGATAAAGTATCACAGTGCTAGCAAATGTGCTTGTCCTTATTTGGCAAGCTACTCTGCTTCCAATACCGAGGGGGCGGCACTAGAGTGTTTGGATTGTTTTTATTTGACTTATTCTCAATTTACAACATATTAACATATACAGTTAAATATAGTGATATCGAAAAACTACTGACTTGAAGCAACAATAAGGAGCCTAACTGAATGACTTAACAGCCACTAGATTAGGTGTTACCGAAACTTGGCGAACTCATCGCTTCTATAACTCCCGTAAATACTTACTGAACCTGCTCTTCTATCTCCCGCTTCACTTCCTCTACCAAATGTGGTGAGTTGTTAATAAGCTTTCCCGCATACATAAAACCAAAAATTGTAATAATCGTAAAAACCCAACTCAACACCTGCTTTAATACAATGCCTTTATCAAACGCTTCTACACCGTACTGCATAATGAGTGACGTATTAATAAGTGCATATACCACACTTCTCAACGCAAAGGCTAACGTAATCAGCTGAAATACTATGAAAATAGGGCGTTTATAATATAGAGCCTTGCTATACAATCTATCATAGCCTTGCATCTCTGCCCACTCCAATCCGAAGTAGAGTGCAAGTGGCTTTTTTATCAACATCGTTAAAAGAAAAAAAAGGCTTAATGAAATGGAATAATAAACATTATTCCACAAGAGTTGAAGCGCTGAACCAGCCAACACATCAATTAGCGTGCTGATCACTAATGTTGCAAGTATGTATATGCCAATAACATTGAATTGTTTAGTTACAAAAAAGCGATACAATGTATACAATATGGCAGGGACAGAAGACAGGAGCATCGTATAATAATCTCCAATATGCTCTCGCATAACATTCCAAATAAGCAACGGAATTGCGACATAGAACAAAATATCAAGCACCACTATATTCTTTTTCATACTGGTTACCTAAACCACCTTTTAGTATTTTAGAGCATAAACAGATGAAACTGACGCGTAATACTCGAGATTTAGCGCGTATTATAAGAAACTACGCATAAACTGTTGAAACTAACGCATAAACCATAAGATTTAGCGCATAAACAGATGAGACTGGCGCATAATCCTCAAGAGTCTACATTAGAGTATATGCTTCAAGGATGTTATCTTTTTGTCGATTTTCTTATCTGGATTTCTGTCCAAACAAAGGTGGACATTCCTATCATTGCAATTAACAGAATAATAATGTTTGTTAAATTTAATTCGAAATTTATCACTCTTCGGATAAAAATAAATAAAATAATTAGTGCCGCAAACCAGTGCCCGTATCGCTTCCAAAAAACCAACGTAGTTCACACCCCTATACTTTTGTTTGTCGCAAAAACAAACACATTTTTTCAAATCAAAGGAAAACTTATGTATGTGTGTATTTGAACATCCCTCATTGTTAATCCCAGTAACTCCATCAGAAGATACCTTGTCTTCCAATGCAATGATACTCCAGCACACCGGGGACCGGCTACCCAATTAAGGTAACAAATATAATAAAACTGAAAAGAAATGTGCGGTGCTGCCTGCTAATACGAATAAGTGCCATATAAAGTGGTGATATTTAAATGCTCTCCAAACATAAAAGACAGCTCCCACTGTATAAAGAACGCCCCCTAGTACGAGGAGATTCATACCATTTGGTGGTAGATTTTGCGATAAAGGACTCCATGCAAATACAATGAGCCATCCCATGACTACATATAAAGCTGTAGATGTGAATAAATATTTCTTAACAAAGAAGCTCTTAAAAAAAGTTCCGGCAATAGCAAGACCCCAAACAATGCCAAACAATGTCCAACCTAGCCATCCTTTTACAGCAATGAACATAAACGGTGTATATGTACCCGCTATGAAAAAGTAGATGGAGGAATGGTCTAGAATCTCAAATATATCTTTTGCTTTTCCATGCGGAAGTGCGTGAACAAAGGTGGATGAAGTATATAACAACACCATCGTCAGACCGAACAAAGTAAAACTAACGACATGCCAAGCCGTACCATATAGAGAAGAGGATACAATTAAAATCACTAAAGCAGCAATACTTAGTAAGACTCCAATGCCGTGCGTAATAGAGTTTGCAATTTCTTCTCCTTTTGAAAACACATGAGTTTGTGCCACTTAATTCATTCCTTTCACATAAAATCTATCAGTTATTATAACACGTAAAGGTACAACCCGACCTTGTAACCCTTCAACAATATCGGTTATTTTAATTGTTATTTGGCAGACTGAGAACCGTCCCCTGTTTGCCTGCACTCGACAGATTCCTGACACCATTTCTATCTGTCCAGATTCAAGTCTGCGTAGAATGTTTTTAAAATATTCACAAATTAAAAGAGTATGATAAGATACCATAGTAGTTGAAAGAAATATTAACGCTATGGAGGGTTATGTATGTGGAGAAGAAGTGAGCTTAAGTCCCATGCGAAGGAAGCTCTGAGGGGAACTTATTGGAAGGCACTTATAGTTTGTATCGTCCTGGCATTTGTAAATGGCGGAAGTAGTAGTAGCAGTGGTAGTCGTGGCTTTAATGAATTTAACAACGTATATGACGGAGAGTTAGGACTTATACTCATCCCTCTCATCATTTTAGTTGTTTTGTTTGCTTTAGTTATTGGATTGGCTATTCGGATTATCTTAGGGTATCCATTAGAAGTAGGTGGCATGCGATATTTTGTCAGAGCATCTAAAAAAGAGGCGAATCTAGGGAATCTAGTATTTGCCTTTAACAAAAACCATTACATAAGTATTGTCAAAGCAATGCTTTATAAGGCGGTTTTGGTCTTCTTATGGTTCCTATTATTAATCATTCCTGGAATCATAAAAGCCTACGCCTATAGCTTGGTGCCTTATATTTTATCTGATAACCCTAATATAGGCTATAAGCAAGCAGTAGCGTTAAGTAACAAAATGACAAAAGGTGAGAAGATGGATATTTTTGTTCTAGATTTATCCTTTTTAGGTTGGTTTATCTTAGGGGCATTGGCTTTTGGTGTTGGTATATTATTTGTTCTACCCTATTATAATGCAACAAAAGCCGAGCTATACTTAGTTTTAAGACAAAAGGCATTAGATAACGGATTGTGCACTAGTGAAGAACTTAATATGAGGTAAACAACTCTACGGGAAACAGCTGAAGTTCGGAGAGCTTGAGGAGAAAAAGCCAAAGAGGCCCCAATCGACTCCTAGAAATGAATGTAGACGATTAATCATCTTTTTACCGACTACATCAGTCTGTAAAAGGGGGCAAACTACTCCAACATAAGTTTTTCTTATATTATTTTTTCCAAGAATTATTACGAGTTAATCTTTTAACTTCGCAAAAGTTACTTTCAAAAAAGCGCCTGATCTCCGGGGCGGTAAAACTATACCACACTGGGGATCAGGCACCTGCCATCTACACTCTTATAAATTGTATACATCCTTATATTTATCTTCTAAATATTGCACCAAATAAGAAGCATTTAATTCTTCACCTGTCACTCGCACAATTAGTTCATCAGGTGTATAGAACTTACCATGTTGATGAATTTTTTCACGCAGCCAAGATTGAATAACAGCGAAGTTACCTTTTGCAATCTCTTCATAAAAATCAGGTATTTCTTTTGTAATAGTATAAAGAATTTGTGCTGCATAAAGATTTCCTAAAGAGTAGGATGGAAAGTAACCGATACCTCCAAACGACCAGTGAACATCTTGTAGAACACCAAGTGTGTCATTCGGTGGAGTAATTCCTAAATACTCCTCCACTTTCTCGTTCCAAATTTTTGGAAGATCAGTCACAGCAATCTCTCCACTAATTAAACCTTTTTCAATCTCATAGCGAATCATAATATGAAGATTGTATGTTAATTCATCTGCCTCCACACGGATAAAAGAAGGCTCAACTAAATTTACTGCACGGTAAAATTCATCAAGAGAAACTTCCTTCAATTGATCTGGGAAGTGCTTTTGTAATGCTGGATAAAAATATGTCCAAAACGCTTTACTGCGCCCCACCATGTTTTCTAAGAAACGCGACTGCGATTCATGAATTCCAAATGATGTCCCGCTTTGTAACACAGTTCCCTCATAGTTAGGGTCTACTTGTTGTTCATAAATACCATGACCTGCTTCATGGATTGTTCCAAAAATAGCAGAACGCACATTATCTTTTAAATAACGAGTGGTAATACGAACATCGTGCGTATTAATGGTCTGAGCAAACGGATGAACCGTTTCATCTAATCGACCTGCTTCAAGGTCAAAGCCAATGAGAGGTAGAATATATCTATTAAATTGCTTTTGCGCCTCAATGTTATAGTCTTGTTCAAAGATTTCTTTATTAGGTACACTTGAAGACTGTTGAATTCTGTGCAGTAACGCTACACTGCTTTTACGTAATTCAGAAAAAATTGGATCTAGCTTTTCTACAGTCAAACCAGGCTCAAATTCATCTAACAGTGCATCATATGGGTGCTTTTCATACCCGAAAATTTCAGCGAATTGCTTTTTATATGCCACGATTTTTTCTAAAAAAGGAGCAAAATGGTTGAAATCATTGTCTTTTCTGGCTTGCTCCCAAGCAATACCTGCTTCTGAACATGTAATAGAGTATTCGTTATACAACGAAGCAGGGATCTGATTAGATTTCTTGTAAAATGTAGCTCTTTCACGAACTCGTGCTTTCGTTACGTCATCTAGTTGCTGAAACGCATTTTCCTCTGTAAGCTCTTCAAGCAGCGCTCCCATCTCTTCAGAAACAGACAAACTGAATATTTCTGTTTGTAATGTTCCTATTGCTTTAGCAAATATGGGACGACCTTTTTTAGGAGCCATAACCTTTTCATCCCAGCCAATAAGACCAGAAATGCTCGATAAGTGCGTAATTTTTTCATCTAGCTTTTTAAATTGTTCAACTCGCTTTGTAATTTGCTCGTTCATCAAAACCTCTCCCTTTTTTAAGGCGCCTGTCCCTCGCTAGGATAAAGTACTAAAGTGCTAGCAATTAGAAAATAACGGGGACTATTACGCGAAATTCACAAACCATTAAAACTTGTCTTCATGTTGCTTGAAAAAGTCATAATATGTACGGACATGTTCCAAATCCGTCCACCGTTTCACTTTAACAGGGCTTTCATCTAAATTATATATTTTTGCTCCACGCATAGAAAGTCCTAATGTCACCTGTACTCTTTATGATGTACACCCATTGTCTCGTTAACATGGAAATGTAAAGAAAACTTTTAAAAATATCTGCATATTTAAAGTAGGCTGTTCCGAAAACATGATATTTGAGGGAAGGACAAAATTGATGGAGGAATATATATGTGGAAAAGAAACGAGCTAAAATTCCGTGCGAAGGCTTTCAAATAACCCTAAAATGGGCTATAAGGAAGCATTAGAATTAAGTAAGAAAATGACACATGGTGAGAAATTCAATATTTTTGTTTTAAATTTGTCCTTTTTTGGTTGGTTTATCCTTGGTGTATTGACCTTTGTGTATCGTTTTATAGTTTTTTCTTCCCTATTATAATGCAACAAAAGCTGAATTGTACTTAGCTTTAAGACAAAAAAGCATTAGACAGCGGATAGTGCTCTTACGAAGAGCTGAATTCAACGTAATCTAAGCCGCCTGTTCCTTGCTAGGATAAAATATCACAGTGCTAGCACTAATAGCTGACATGTATTAATTACAAGATACATGGCAGTAAGAGTACATGCGGGATACCCCTATATATTCCTGAAAAATCACATATTTGAAACAAAACGTATAGTAAACTATTTATAAAAACCCCACGTACCTTTCGTTTGAGGGAACTTAACACACACATTAATTTAACTTGAAAACCGCAAAAATTTACTAGAACACCCATATATTATGCTACACACCTAGTGTGGCTTACAGTACCTCGCATATATGCGAGGTATATAGGTGTTTACTTGTTATAACAGTGCCTTTACTCATAAAAGACCCCATATAATACTATATGTATATTAATTAGTATCGGTGTACTACCATGAAAATAATTTTTTTCATTCTCTGTAGTGGTTTTAAAATACATGAATGACTTGCGCAACAAAATAATTTTTATATTTTTCTATTTTAAAGTAAGCATCCCATAGTTAAGTGTATGAGGAGTTCATAATGGTGTTTTTTTAAAGATTTAGATAATCTTCTATTGCCTTTGCTCTATCTACTCGACCTCTTCTCTTATTAACATCTAACTGAAGTTGTAGTGGTGGAACTTTTATAGAATAGCCCTCAAAATCTACTTCTTCTAAGTTCTTTTGAGCATGAGGACCAAAATCTGTTAGGTATGGTTGGTCAATATAAGTTTCCGGATCAAATGCAACATCTATTCTTGCATTTAAAAACAATACACCGAAATACTTTACAACCCAACCTTCAGTAGCCTCAATAGGTTCAACTACATATTCTCCGAAAATATCATTTATTTTATTAATATCTTTCGAGTCTAGCATAATATCTACATCATGGGGGGTAGTGGCAACTCCTCTTACCGCTAATGCACAGCTACCAGTTAGCCACCAACTTATATCATGACCTTCTACTTTTTTTATAAAGCCTAGCAGTGCTTCTTTCCATTTCACTTCTGAAAAATAACCCATCTGATTAAACATCTCTTCTGCATATAATTTAAAGTTTTCTGAGATTCTCTGAATGTTTTCGGTCTTATTAGAAAACCTTTTCACATAATTCCCATCTTCGAGTTGGTAAAACTGATTTTTCAGTATTTCTTCATACCTGTTAGAAACTCTAGAAACAATGTATGAAATTTCTCCACCACTATTCTCAATTCTTATTTCCATAGACTCACACCCCTTATATATTCTTTCCAAAACTACTTATAGAATGATTATTGCCTTATGATCATCATTTCACATATATGATTATATTTTAACATATATATCCATTGTTACATGTCATTTTATACTATCTAAAAGCTGCGCAGAGTAGGTCAAATAAGAATAGACCGCACACTTTAACGTTCTTTTCTAAAACCAATGAACCTGTTGGCTTCGCCTTCTTCATTTATCTATTTTGGGGAAACGAGTTCTACTTTAATTCTATCTGGGTCTTCGAAGTATACTGCATAATAGTTTTCTCCCCCTGCAAATGGATGTTTATCAGAGTAAAGTATAGTGATGTTTCTATCTCTTAATTTGTTTGTAATATCGTCCACATGTTGACGTGATTTCGCATGAAATGCTAGATGGTTTAATCCTACTCGACACCTATGGTAAGTAACATCTAAAAACCTATCCTCTGCCTGAACAAAAACAATATATGTATCACCTAATATCCAACTATGGCCACCTTCCCATTTTTGATAAGAACTATAACCTAATTCCTCAAGGAGCCAGCCCCAAAATTCAACTGTCCTTTTTAAATCTGATACATATAATTCGATATGGTGCAATAACCCCTTTTGCATATATCTACCTCCTCAAATATTTATTCAATCCATCTTTTCAAAAACATCAGAGTTTCTTGATTAATATCACCTACTCAATTAGATTATGATAAAATAATCCCCACTACGGTTTCATCTAATATAACCATCTTTTCCGCTTGACTTATTTGACAACCTCCTAAATTCATCTCCCCCTAGCCTAAACACTAGAGAATTAGAATGAAACACTTTTTGTAAAACATCAGCAAATACTATGAGTACTTGATTTCCTATATCATGTCCATATTGATCATTTATGTCTTTAAATTTATCTATATCAATAAAGAATAAGGCTAGTGATTTCTGATAATGTAGAAGGGGTATACATACTTGCTAAGCCAATATGATAATGCGTCCAAATCAGCACCCCTATCAAAAAATCCCCCGAACTATTTGTCCGAGGGATCATATAACACACTTATGTTTTTAGTTAAATTCCTCAGTCAGTCTTAAAAGAGAGGACTGAACAGGACCGATATTTACTATAGCTTTTTACAGACATATTCTTGCATTGAACACACATCATACTTTTATTAAAGTGTGTTTCAAGAATACCTAAAACAACCTATACGAAAGCAGTCAAACTAAATGCAAACGCCAAAACGGTAGCCTTTTTAAACACCAATATTACTTTTATATTTTAAATCTACTAACAAGAGTCTGTAATTCTTCAGCCATATATGATAGCGAACTTGCAGAGCTTGTAACTTCTTGCATTGAAGCAGATTGTTCCTCAGAAGCGGCGGCTACACTTTGAGAATTCTCAGCCGTTTGTTGTGATATACTCCCCACCTCTTCCATCTTTTCAACCATTTCTTTCGATCCAACATGTACTTCCTTAATAACTGCTGAAACATCCTGCGTTTGAGAAGAGATCTCCATCACCATGTCTACTATTTCTTTAAAAGCAAATCCTGATTTATGAACCATTTGAATACTCTCACTTACCGAAGCTGACCCTTTATTCATCTCTTCAATAGCATTGTTTGCTTCATTTTGTATCTGACTAACAAGCTTTTGAATGTCCTCAGCAGCACTTCCCGATTGTTCAGCTAGCTTACGCACCTCATCAGCAACAACAGCAAATCCTTTACCATGCTCTCCAGCTCTTGATGCTTCAATCGCCGCATTTAGTGCAAGCAAGTTTGTTTGGTTTGCAATTTGTGTAATTAGCTCCACAATTTGACCAATCTCTTTCGATTTAATTCCTAATTGATTCACCACTTTAGCAGTATCAGTTACCTGTGCTTGTGTAGTATTCATTTGTTCAATGGTTTGAGTCACCACTTGATTTCCTGAAGTGGCTTTTTCATTTGTATTCCCTGCTAACAGCGCAACTGAATGAATTGTTGAAGCCACTTTTCCCATACCAGATGATATTTCTAAAGCGATAGAATTAACTTTTGATACACTTAAGACTTGCTGCTCAGAGCCCGTCGCAACTTCTTCCATCGATAAAGATACATGTTCAGTTGCTTTATTCGTCTGCTCCGCACTAGCTGTTAACTCTTCTGAGGCTGCTGCAACTTGTTCAGAGGTTTCACGAGTGTTTAATATTAATTCTTTCACGTTTTCCACCATATGATTTACAGCAACAACAAGCTGTCCAACTTCATCCTTGGATCTAATTTTCATTTCTTCTCCTGATAAATCACCCGTTGCAATAGTTTGAATTCGTCTAACAACCATTAAAATAGGTTTTATTATCATACGAGCTATAATTATTGATATTATAATTCCTATTAATATGGATGCTAGAGACAGAATCATTATAAGATTTATAGTCTTTTTTCCATTATTAACCATTTCACTTGTTGCTATTTCAGTTTTCTTTTGTTTACTATCAACAGCACTCTCTAGATCTTGCATTAGTTCCTCAATAAGCAGCTCCGTTTGTTGTCGGGTTTCTTTTACTAACCGAGCACCCTCTTTTTTATCTCCACGAAGATAGAGTTCAAAGACGTTATTCACACTTTCACTAAAGGCCATGCTATTATCCACTATTGGTTGAAGAGTTTTTAATTCTTCAGTTGAACTTCTATTCGCTAAGTTTGATCCAATGATATCACTTTCTTCAGAGAGTTTATAAAATTTATCAATAAAAGCAGGGTCTTCATAGACCAAAAATCCTCTCATGGCACCTATTCTCTCTGCCAAATTAAAACGAAGTGACTCATAATACATTAACTCAACTAAATCATCTGCTGCGACTTCTTCAGCAATCTCATTCGCTTTTTTAATTTGATAGTAACTAAAACTAGCAATAATAATCACTAATAATAATACTGACGCAAAACCTAATAGTATTTTATATTGTAGCTTTTTCACAAAACTGCCTCCCTATGATGTCTTACGACTATAATCTCATACACATCATGAAGAAAACAATAAGATTAATAGAGTTGTTTAAAAAAGTTATGTTTAAGGTATGTGTCCCCTGCTATGATAAACGATTAAAGTGCTAGCAGAAATAATAATTCTATCGACAATAAAAACGTTATCCTTTTCCCTTATTGTACATTCGCATCCGTTAGTTTCCGTAGTACTTTCCAAAAGAAGTTGGGGGAACATAAGTTGAATTGT
This sequence comes from Bacillus sp. HMF5848, assembly GCF_003944835.1. Classification (GTDB taxonomy): domain Bacteria; phylum Bacillota; class Bacilli; order Bacillales; family HMF5848; genus HMF5848. The sequence continues at coordinate 482,147 of NZ_RWIV01000001.1, read as the reverse complement.
ATAAGTTTTTCATTGAGAAAGACGTACACATTAATTGGAGTCGTGGGCATGATACCCTGTTTTAATAATTATCGCCCCCTGTTCACACTGTACGTGCGACTTTCACCGCATAAAGCGTTCTAACTAATCCAATTCATTCAGGCTATGTATAGTGTAAATGAAGCTATTTATCTTAATTTGTGATTAAGTCATTTTTGCATTGTTTGAAGTTCATTTACTTTTTGGATTTGTTTTTCTGTCAGCTCAAATTTGGATGCTTAGTATTACTGATCCACCGTCACCGAACGAGTCAGCCCATGAAGACCAGCCTTAGAGGCGGAGTAGGCAGCATGCCCGAAGTTGGCTCCCAAACATTCAATTGAACTAGTATTGAGAATGCTACATTGGATTTCTCCTTACTTTAGAACTCAATTATTTTTAATAATAAGTCACCCTATGGTAACAATAAGAAACAGTTGATATGTTTTCCATCGATTACAACCGTGGAGTGTAATTTTACTACATGTAAAGTGAGGACTTAATTTGAAGATAAAAATATTAACATTTGTTCTAACTCTGGCATTATGGTTTGTTTTTGCAGGCAAAGTTAATATTCAAGTTTTGTTGTTAGGTAGTATTATTTGTTCTTTGGTTTCGCTTAAGTTGCCTGATACTGTATTTAGATTAGTACAAAAGAAATATGTGACGAAGGCATTTTTCTTAAAGTTATATTACATATATTTAGTAGTCAGTGCTTTTATATATGATGTATTCCTATCTGCATTCAGAGTATCCAAACATGCATTTGAAAGAACACCTTCAATTTCTTCCCGCATGGTTAGAATCGAAACATCTCTTGGAAATCTAAACAGTATTGCAGTTTTCGCCAATTTTATCACATTACCTCGAGGGTCACTGGCAATTGATATTGATAATTTTAATAGAGACTATCGTATTCACTGGATAGATGTTCACAGTGATGAAGAAGCAGAAATAAAGAAAGCACGTATCCGTAAACATGAAAATTTAATAGCAAAAATATTTGATTAATTGAGTTTACGAAGTGATCATGTATGCTTGTTTATTTATTTATTCTTGAGGGTGATATATCGTGGTTTATTTAATACTCGCCATTGTTTTATTAGCTATTTTAACTTTTTATAGAGTAATGAAAGGTCCCAGTGTACATGATAAACTAGCTGCTATGCATTCTATAGGTGTCATGTTTTTATTAGTGCTAGTGTTATTAAGTTATTATTTTGAAAGAGAAATTTTTATTGATGTGGCTTTAGTTTACGGAGCTTTATTATTTGTAGTTGTTTTAATGATGGCTAAATATTTAGGAAAAGCAGAAAAAGGAGGAGTTGATGATTCATTTAATTGATATGTTAAGTCAAATATTTGTCTATATATGTTTTATAACGGGCTTTTATTTTTTGGTTAGTACAACTGTGGGTATGATTAGACTTCCTGATTTGTATACCAGGTTACATATTAGCTCCAAATGTCTGATGGCTGGAGGTATTTCAATTTTAGTAGGATGTATCGTGCAGGAAGGAATCGGATCTATTTCTTTCAAGCTTTTTGTCATCATTATTTTTTTATTCATCACGCTGCCTGTAGCAACTCATGTTATAGCCAATGTTCCGAATAATTATGAGGAAACACCCATACCGAAAAACGATATTGGTGAATGATGGGAGGTAAAATCATGATTGATATCATACTTAATATTTTGATGATTTTCTTACTATTTACCGCATTCTTTATTGTATTTACTAAAGATATGCTCAACGCCGTTATTACTCTCCCCATATTTGGTGCTACTTTAGTACTAATTTTTGTGATACTCCAAGCTCCGGGTGCTGCTCTGGCTGAAGCGGTCATTGCTGCCGGCTTAACTACTTGTTTTTTTGTAATAACTATCAATAAAACGGGAGCTCCTACGAGATGAGTAGGATGTATGAGATGGTTAAAAGCTTCTATAAAATAAGCCTTATTTTGTTGTTGGCTAATTTCTTATTCCTTATATTTAAAGACATTCATAATCTTGATACTAACAGATATTTAGCTGAACACTACATTTCTCAAGGGGTAAAGGAAACTGGTTCGATAAATTTAGTTACGTCAGTCCTATATGACTACCGAGCGCTTGATACTTTAGGTGAAGCGACTGTCCTTTTAACTGCTGCTGCAGCTTTAGCTTTTCTGGTTCCCGCAAAAAAAGGAGTCATGCTTGGTACTACATTTACCATGATTGTTTATGAAACTCTAATATTTATGATTCCATTTTTAGCTGTTTTAGGAGCATATTTAATATGTTTTGGTCATCTCAGTTCTGGCGGAGGTTTTGTCGGCGGAGTTGTTTTGGCTATAATCCCCATACTGCTGACCATAATTCATAGTGTTGAATTCTCCGAATATAAAATCAAACCTAACAACAAATCGTTATTAGAAAATATTGGGTCCATTAACTTTATATTACTGGGATTACTCGGAATATTCACAGGAAGTAATTTTCTGGCCAACGGGCAGAGTAGTTTTAGCCTTGGAAATCCCGGGGAATTAATTAGTGCCGGATTGATCCCTTACTTAAATATAATGATTGGTTTTAAAGTAGGAGCTGGTCTGGCCAAAATTTTCAATAGTTTAATTAAGGAGGAGTAACAGTGGCCATACCCTATTTTGTAGTCATAATTTTGTTTTGTCTGGGATTGTATACGATCATTACCGAAAAAAATTTAATAAAAATTGCTATAGGATTTACGATTGCAGAAACTTCCTTAATTTTATTATTAATACTGATAAGTTATAAACCGGGTGGAACTGCTCCTATTTTAGACAGGGAATATGAAATAGTAGTAGATCCTATCCCTCAGGCACTGGCTTTAACAGCCATTGTTATCGGGGGAAGTGTGACAGCTGTCATGCTGACTTTAATAATTAAAATACATAAAAGGTATGGAACTTTAAACATTGATGAGGTCCGAAAACTGAGAGGATAATTTATTTTTGGGAGGAAAACATTGCAATCAGCTGTCTGGGTTATACTTTTACCTTTATTAACTGCCTTCTTTCTTGGCATTTCTAAACTATATTTCAAACAGATATTTTTTCCTCTAGTAACCGGTAGTGCGGTCTTGTATTTATATGTATTAATTTTAACCATTCAAAATAGTTATCCCCCAAGAGTTTACAGTATTGGTGGATGGGGACTGTTAGGAATTAATGTAATGGCGGATCCTTTTTCCGCTATGATGTTGTTGATAATAGCTGTATTATTTATACCTGTTATCATTTTTTCCTTAGAATATATCACGATCAATAAACACACATATTTCATTCTTACCTATGTAATGATAGCTGGTATTGCAGGCATGGTTATGACTACTGATTTATTCAATCTGTATGTCTTCTTGGAAGTGAGTTCTCTCAGTTCTTGCGCTTTGACGGCTCTAAAAAAGACTGATAAGGGGATAGAAGGTACTTTCAAGTATTTAACTATGTCTACATTGGGGAGCTTTTTCATTTTACTAGCTACCATCTTAACGTATTATGTAACTGGCACTCTCAATATGGCTGAAATTGCCTTGGCCTTTGAACATATCCCAATCCTGCTAAAAAGTACACTGATGTCTTTTTTTGTTTTTGGCTATGTCATAAAGATAGGCTTATTTCCCCTGCATGCCTGGCTACCAGATGCGTATGAAGACTCCCCTATCCCTTATAATGTTTTTTCTTCGGGATTGATGATGAAATCTGCTGTATATGCCTTAATCAAAGTTTTATATATTATTTTTGGAATTGAATTTCTCTCTGAAAGTGGCATGTTAAAGATTGGTGTTTTCTGGGGAGTCATTACGTTTGTGATTGCGCATGTTTTAGCCTTTCAGCAGTCAAATGTAATCCGCCTTCTTGCGTATTCTAGCATTGCCCAGATAGGCTATATCACGATCGGATTATTTGTGGGCAGTGAAGGAGGATTAATCGGTGGGAGTTTCCATATTTTAAATCATGCCATCATGAAAGGAACTTTATTTTTAGTTGTAGCCATTTTTTATTACAGTTTAAACACTGTTGATATTGAGGAACTTAAAGGGTTAGGTTACAAATTCCCCCTACTTACATTTGTCTTCGTGGTTGCTGGGCTTTCGATAGTGGGCCTACCACCCTTCAATGGATTTATGAGTAAATGGCTTATAGTCGAAGCAGCCCTAGAAGCTGGCTTTGTGTATGCTGCTTTTTCAATTCTAGTGGGAACGTTTTTATCTTTAACGTACTATTTAAAAGTCATTGTTACATTATATACAAAAACGGAAGAAGAAAAATTAATAAAGAAACCCGGTTTATTTTTACAATTACCAACAATATTTCTCGGTAGTTTATGTATTGTGTTTGGTATATTCCCTTCTTTGCCTTTACGTCTGATTTATCATATACCGGCATTTCTGCTGGATAATAGTGCTTACATACGAGTGTTACTAGGAGGTTGACGATGATTACTCCAGGTATTTTGTATATAACAGGTGCTTTACTTTTATTTTTGGCTGTTCATGAAAAAATAAAATACGTCATTTCTCTCCTCATTACTGTAGGAGCTCTTATTATTACGTTTAATCTAGTACTCGGTTATAGCGTACAACTGGAGTTTCTTCATTATACTCTCACCCCTTTTAGAGTAGATAATATTAGTAAAATAACAGGATTAATTTTTACTGTCGGTGGCCTCGCTTCTGTCATGTATTGTATTCATGTTTGTTCTATAAGTAACTTAAGGTTAATATTTCTGTTTATTGGAAGTGCGCTGACTGTCGTTTTTTCTGGTGATTTTTTTACTCTATATGTTTTCTGGGAACTCATGACAATCAGTTCAGCTTTTATTATTATGATGGCAAGTGATACAACTAAAAAAATAGGGTACTATTATTTTCTAATGCATGTGGCAGGAAGCTTATGTTTATTATGGGGGATATTTTTACAGTACTCCGCGACAGGAACGTTAACTTTGAATACTATAGAGGCTGGCATGCCTTTTTTCATGATTGCGGTAGGAGTTAAACTGGCCTTTATGGGCTTTCATACTTGGCTGCCACCCGCTTACAGCAAAGCCCCTTTTTATGTTTCAGTCGTATTGTCGATATTTACGACAAAAGTGGGCGTCTATGTCATGAGCCTCTTGGTGCCAGGGATACATTGGTTAGCCTATGCCGGACTCATCTCAGCGTTGTTTGGCATTGTAATGGCCTTAAGACAAAACCAAGTCCTAAAGTTTTTGAGCTATTCCATCATCATCCAGGTTGGTTTTATGATTATTGGTATAAGTATAGGTACCGAAGCAGGAATATCAGGAGCTATTTTTCACGTAGTGAATCACATTTTATATAAAACGGTATTATTTATGGCAGTGGGAGTTGTCATCTATACTACCGGGGAGGATACTTTTGAGAATTTAGGAGTCATGGGTAGAAAGCTTCCTGTCACGTCTATAGCAACAATGGTAGCTTTTTTGGGGATAGCTGGCGTTCCATTTTTTAATGGATATGTGAGTAAGACCATTATTAAAGATTCGTTACATGAACCATTATTAACCTGGGGCTTCAACGTGATGAGTTTTGGGACATCTCTCATATTTTTAAAATTTATATATTATGCCTTTTTTAAAAAGAATCAATTTAACGTAGAGAAAAAAACAGCCATTAGTATGCAGTTCGGCTTGGGAGTTTTAACTGTTCTAATGCTATTGGTTGGTATTAGTCCTTCCCTGTTAGAAAATTTGGCTACTGTTAATCTAGATATAAAATATTTTGATACAAAACACATGTTAAGTGGCATTTATCCCTTTCTCTGGTCCATTCTTGTATTTATTTTTTTAAAGAAGTATTTAGTGAAGAACTATGAGAGAATTCTACATTATGATTTGTATCGTAAACTAGCTACAGTGTTCGTAACTACAGGCTATCAGCTAAGTACCTATCATGACGGAAAATTAAATACATATTTGTTATGGGCCACCACTACTTTAATCATTCTGTTGTCATTGTTAATGTTCTAAATCAATTATTCATCAAGGGAAGGTTCTTCTGGTCTCTTATTGACTACTAGAACTGTCCCCCTGGTTTAATAGGTATATTTGTACTACACATTTTTCATTTTCATCAACAGCATCATATTGTCTAATAAACAGCTTTGATGTTTTTTCTATTTCTTCAATAAGGTCTGGGAAAGAATGAATTCTTAAAATTGTATACTCCCTCATAAAAGTCACATCGTACTTTTATCCACTGTTCTTAGAGTCATTAGATAGATGGGGTCCATCACTGACGTTTAGACTCCATTAAAAAAATGCCACCTTCATGATGGCATTTTTAGCTTTTTTTCAAGGCTTCTATTTCATTGATGTAATTTTAGGACCCTTTTCATTACTGTCTTGTCTTTTTGAGTGACTTTCTTTGGCTTTTTTGGAGTATTCGCTTGTAACTCATCCTGTTCATTTTCTACTTTAATAATCTGTAAGTAAAAAGCAGGAGTATCTCGGTCACCCTCTAAATACCCTCTTAGAAATTTAAGTTTTTTAACCGAACCTACCATTTTCCCTTTATAATCCCATTGTATTCCATGCTTATATCTCTTATCCATGCCTTCCTTAAGCACCAAAGCCTCAGAAACAGCCTCTTCAGGAGAATTGAAAAATGAATTCTTTCTTTGAAGCACTTTCATTTTAAAACCGTCTCCTGCTTTTACTTGGTATAGAAATGCGGTCAATATGGTCATCCTTCCTGTGTTTGTCTCACACCCTCTGCCGGCGAGTCGATACACCAGAAGACCAAAGGGGTTTTCCCTTCCTATTAATAGTATAGCCTTTATTGGGAATTTATAACATAAAAAGGATTATAAAGCTTATCTGATTATTTGTGGTACACTAAGAATAGTTCTTATGATCAAAATACAAAATGAGAGTGAGATATTAGTGAAAAATACGAATAAATTCACCCATAATCAAAAAGTGCGTGTAAAATCGACCGGGGAGTTAGTTACAATTAACAAATGGATGTATGTGAATACCATGAAGCGTTTCTCCTATATTCTTAAGGAATATCCAAATACCTTTTATTTCGAAGAGGAATTGGATGCGGGTTTGGGGCCAGACCCCTGCTAGGATACAGTAACACAGTGCTAGCAGTACGATAGCAAGTAATAGCAAAAATCCCCCGAACTAAGAACTCGAGGGATTATATATCAAGCAAATTCTGTCCCCCATAATTGTCCGCCTATCCTCCCACCCCGCCAACCCGCATTCCTTCATTCGCTGTTAAAATATAGATGTCTCAAAAATGTCCGTTTTTCTCGTTTTTTGTTTCACTTTTGCCCTCTTTTTATCTCCAAATCTGTGACGACTTTATTTTTAAAAAATGAAGTCGGCTAACACATGGGTTGCCGCATCATCCGCTGATTCGCCCCCATTTTCTCTCCCTTCTCGTCCCTCGTGCTGTTCCATACAAGCCCTAAAACATCCCTTTGCCCATATCTGGACTGGCTTTATGATTTTTTGACGAATAATTTCCTTTCTAAGGCAAATTCTTTATCCAGTTGCTTAAAGTATCCAAAAAATCACTTGTATAGATTTTATCTCCAATAAGAAAACTGTGGATCAAAAGAAGGGGTTCTTGGTCTTGATACTTACTTTTTAAAAGCTCATGAGTGGCATCTGAAAAAATCTTAAGTTCATAGTTTTCTTTGCCCATGGCTTTAAATGTCTCATCATAGACTTTATAACTCTCATAAACATCTACGTTTTGATCTTTTTCTCCAAACAGACCCAAAAAAGGAACTGTCATGGTTTTTATACCTTCAATGGCATTGGCATCTGCGTTTAGATTTGAAGCCAGACCCCTGCTAGGATACAGTAACAAAGTGCTAGCAGTACGATAGCAAGTAATAGCAAAAATCCCCCAATCCATTCGTCCGAGAGAACATTAAAATACATACCTATAGAGATTTGGGGCCAGACCCCTGCTAGGATACAGTAACACAGTGCTAGCAAGTACAATTGGAATATCCGGTCATTGCAACTGAATATGGAAAATTGACTATCTTTCTCAAGGTTGTCATCAAAATCAATTCAGCCTCAAACATAGTGAAAGCTTATATAAAACTAATAAACTTAAATTCAAACCCACCAATATCAATAGACTTTTAAAACTTGGGATTATAACTAAAAAACCGAACCTAAGGTTAAGCGACAGCTAATAGTAGAACTACATATCCAATCGCTCCTAATGAAAATGCCCACGTACTGCTTTCTCGGTCTTCAGGTAGTTCCTCTTTTAAAACATTTAAAATAATTGCTCCGGATAAAAATGCGAAAAGTAAGGCTAAAGCTGATTCCGGTATTTCAGTTATGACACCAATTCCCCATCCCATCATTACTGCTAAAGCTAATAACCATCTACCAGTACGATTATAGATATCTTTGTGGTGAGTCCGTAAGCCATAATCGACAACAATAAAATGTAAGGCCATAGCAATTACATATAAAATCAAACTTAATAATCCTTCAGAATCTCTATGAATAAGTAAATATCCGATTAGTCCGTTATAGAATGAAAAGGAACTCATATGTAGCCAAAAGGTTTTTTTCTTCGGTTGGTTTTTCCCTGTGTCTTGCTGATTTTTCCTCTGAGATTCCCTCGCAATTCTTTCTAAGGCATAAAATATTACCAGGCCAAGCATTGCCAATAAATATGCATGATGTTCAAGATAACTAAGCAAAAACTTATTATGTTCTATTAACTCTTGATGTTCGTTTAATTCAGGTAGGATATGAATAAATACATACCCAACAGATACGCCACCGCCTAATGATAAAAATCGACTTCTAGGAATCAGACGTATAAAACGCATATTCTTAGCAAAGATATGCATACATGCTAGTATTATTGCAAACGCAAACGTTGTTATCTGCATACAGCCCCCTCCTCTGTATGCTTTTCCCATTTAACCTTAAATCTATTCATAATAGCTACCAATTCTTTTTAAAAAGGTGAAGAATCATTAGTTGTACTAATGTACCTAACAACATTATCTCCGCTAATTAATTGATGGTTTTATAGATTATAAGACAATTGCATAAACTATGAAATATACAATTAACTTATTTATATGTGTTTTCACTTCCCATCCATCCTTAACAATGGAATTCAAACATAACTACGTTCCTTATTTCATCAATAGCAACGTACCTTTGTACTCTACGGATTGATAGATTCCATAATGGGATTAATGTTTTATAAGTTGGGAACTAGGGAATCAATCAATTATAGGAGGTATGTTTATGATTTCAATAAATTCAAATGAAATTGATCACATTATTGACGTAGAAGTACAGGGTAAAATTAGTGAAAATGATATTCATGAGTTTGAACAGTACTTTAAACAAAAAAAAGACAATCAGGAAGAACTTAATTTGTTATTGGTTATGGAAGATGTTAAATACTCGATGAATGGATTATTAGAAGACATTAAATTTGATATTAAAAATATGAAAGACTTTAATAAGATTGCCGTTGTTAGTGATAAACACTGGGTTGAAATGGGGAGCAAAATAACTGACATTTTACCCGGAATTGAGGTTAAACATTTTAACGATAATGAAAAAGATAAAGCACAAGCCTGGTTAAATTAAAAGGTCTCTATTTTGATTTACAATTAGACTAATAAATTAGTTAAATATCTTGATACAATCAAAGAGAATTTCAAATAACAATTACATTCAATCGTCATTTATTTCAAGAGGTAGAAAAGCATTGGTTTTTTTATTACCAATGCTTTTTTAAGTTTTTTTGTTAAAAATTTTCTTTCTTTATTGTTGCATTATCGTTCGGCTTCTTACTAACACAGCAAAAGAAATACATCTAAACTAATACCTTATTGATAAATAATAAGCCCAGGTGCTGGATTGAGTTCCAAAACCTGCTCCGGAGTCATGAGCGGATTATCAAAGTGGACCCCTGGTTTATTCGAATAGAAATACCATAATTTAAAGCCTTTGTATGGTATATTCGTTGCCTTGGCATTTCTCGTATGGGTGGCTATTTTCCCTTCAGGAGGGCCCCACCCAGATGTATTATGAACAAGCCACACTGGGTCATAATCAACGGATACAGCTTCAATATCATGTATCATTGAATCAAGAAACTGATGAAAAACAAGCTGGCGTTTGCCCTCTATTTCATTTGTTGTCATATATTCACGCATCTTGTTTTGAATTGCATTCAGCTCCTCGCCAGTCACATAACCTACCTCTTTCATCGGTTTATCTGTACGCCACTCCGGATCAATGGCTAGATGAACATTTGGAAATCTCAGAAACGGTAAGGTTTCATTAATAGCATTAACGGGGTCATGCTTTCCTATTTGGTGGTCAAGGTATACTAAGACACCATTTTTATAGGCCGTCTCAATATATGACATCACAAGATCAAAACTCATTGTACTAATTTCGCCCCTAGGCTGGACTGTCCCGTAAACAAGATATATCGCTGGGATAACGCTCTTATCTTCGTTAACAGCATCATATTTTTCTGAGGTCTTTTGGAGAAGGGATATAAGCTCTTCCTTAGAGTGACGCCCTACAATGCCCATGATTTCTGAATTGGGATGCCCGTAATAAGCTATAACTGTATGGTCATCAAAAAGAGTCGATGATGTAAAATACGTATTCATTTCTTCATCCTGAAAAATAGTTGGCGATGAAAGAAGTTCATGTATGTCCTTCACTGTATATTCAGATGAAACCCAACCTTCATTACTACCCTCTGCATTCTCATATCGAATCTTGTACCACGTTGTTTCTTCGTTTTTAACTTCTTCAATAACTGTGACCTCATTACCCTTGCCTAAGCTTCCTAGGGTTTTACTGTCGGCCCTGCTATCCGTTCTGACATTAAGCCTGTTAACACTAATATACACTACGTTTTCTTGATGTTCCTTCAAACTTTCTGTATTGGTTTCTTCACTGCCTCCTGCGTTGCTTTCACTAATGTTTTCTTCGTTGCTTTCTTCATTCAATGATCGATTATCTTCTGCGTCTTCACTTGCTTCTTGAACTTCTCCTACTTCTTCTGTCTTTTCTTCTTCGTATTTTGTTTCAGCTTGTTTTTCTTCTTTTATGTCACTTTGTTCTTCTATTCCCTCTTCATTTTCACCATTGTGCTGTACTACTTCCGAATCCTTAGGCTCACTATCCTCTGCTGGTGACATTGATTCCTGATTACTACACCCTACTAAACTAATAGAAAATACTAGAAGTAATGCTAATATGCTTATGAATGTCTTTCTTGACATACCGGCACTCCTTTCCATGAATGGCATCAATGTTTAGAAGTATTTATTAACTTAGTAGCAGCTTAAGCCCTCTTTAATGGAAAATCAGAAAAGTGATTCAAATGACAACATCATCCGAGACAGCTATAAAGAGTGTAGCAATTATTACTGAAAATTGTACCCTCCTCACGCCCATTAGACATGTACCTTACACGAAAGAAAATAGTTCAAGTATTCGAGTTTTTAAAGCATTGATGATTTAAAATTACGGGTTGGAATGGGAAAAGATGTGGGAAAAAATCTATTTGGGGGTTCATCTAAAATAAATAAACCAAAACAAAACAAAATATAACAACCTATACTAAAGAAAATTCCAGCTCATGCATCAGGCAATAGCTCACACATTAGATTAAAAAGCGGTAAGGACCTGGTTTCAAAAGGTAGCCAATCCGTTACTCACCATACTGTTCTTTTTTACAACATATTAAAAAGTCCCCATGGATATTCATCATTTTATTAGCGAAGACATTTACACCAATATCGGCCCATCTAGCACTCTGAGAAATATGAGATTGCTTGTCTGAAAATTAATCAAGTCCTCCAATTTTTGTGGAGTAAATAAATCAACCATAGGCCTTTTCATAAAATCAATAAATCTCCCGTTACAGCGTGCATAATTATTTCCATTGTCATAGCTACTGCTGAAAATATTTAAGGGTTTATTTTCCCTGGTGGGACTGAATAAACCTTGTTACGTCACCGTTATGGTGGGGTAGCTCGGCTGGAGAAAAACGTAATAACCAAGAACGCATATTTTTAATATCGATCTCATCTAAAAATTCTCGTAATTCTTCATCATTGGCTTTTGTCCAATCAACCATTATTTACCTCCTCTTAATTTATATAATAATCTATAAAAATTGTTTAACTTTAATAAGGACACATCGATTTAGCCTAATCACATATATATGCTAAAACCCTCCATAGGTGCCTAAATGTGATATTCAAATAAGCATGACCTATAATAAAAATACCGAACAAATATCTAAACAAACGTTTGATTAGATATCTGTTCGGTAGTTAATTCATGTAATAAGTAACATGTCAAAAGAAGGCGAATGTGAACTCTGCTCTTATGGGAGTAAAAAGACAAGTTCCATACAGAGAAATCACAGATGGCAGCATGAGAACCGTCCCCACTCTGCCTAGGAATCTATGAATTGTTTAACTTCATCATATGTTGGTAAAGCACTAATAGCTCCTTCTCTCATCGTTGTAAGAGCACCTACTGCATTTGAGAATTTTAAAATTTCATTTATACGGAAATCAGCACCTTGAGATAATGCAAATAAAAACGCGCCAATAAAGGAATCTCCTGCACCAGTTGTGTCTAAAACATTTACTTTGAATCCAGGAACAAACGTATGAACACCGTCATACCAAGCATCTACACCTTCTCCACCTCTTGTGATTATAAGAAATGTCAATTGTGGATTTAGTTCTTTTATTCTTTTTAGTGCACTCTCTTCATCCTTTTGATTCGTTATGAATAGAAGTTCATCATCACTAATTTTTAATATATCAGCGTATGGAATAAAGTCACAAATAGTTTGACGACATTCTTCATGATTCTCCCATAGAGGTAGTCGCACATTTGGATCAAAACTTATCAATCCACCTAATTCTTTCACAACGTTAATCGCTTTTATATGTGCATATTTAACAGGCGCTTCGATTAAATCCACACTGCAAAAATGAAGGATATCATTACTACTAAATATGCTTTTATCTACTTTTTCTTCACTCAACAACATATCAGCACTTGGTTTTCTGTAAAATGAGAAATCACGTTCTCCATCAGCTCGTAATGATACAAATGCTAAAGCCGTATTTGCCTCTTTCGTTTTATAGACATGATCAACATTGATTTTTTCTTCCATAAGAACATCTAAAAGAAAGTCACCAAATGCATCATCACCTACTTGCCCAATGAATTTCGCATTTCCACCCAATCTTGAAACACACGCTGCTACATTTGCCGGTGCTCCCCCTGGTTTCTTAGAGAACGATTCAACTTCTTTCAACAAACAGTCTTTTTTACTCGGAATAAAGTCAATTAACACTTCTCCCATCGTAACAACACGTTTCATCTATTTTACCTCTATTTCATATTTGTTAAATTCACTAATAACTGTCTTCCCAATAGAAGCAAACACGACAGCATCACTATGCTTTTCTGAAAAAAATAAAGATGTCATTACTTCTTCTCCATCATTAATAAACACTTCAACAGAAGATACATCAACGAAAATTCTTAATGTCACTTTGTCATCTAATTGAACAGGACAACTTCTCGTGAAGTCATGAGGGCTAATTGTAGACATTGATGGAAGTTTAGTATAAAAACGATTCATTGAAATGAAACTGTTTTTCTTGTCTAATTTAATAATAAATCTCTCATCCTCTGATTCATACAACCTAATCTCAAATTCTGTTGAGCTTGACATATCAATTTTCATTTCAAATTCCTGACAATAACCATTGAAATGTTCATTCTTTAATTCACCATCAATAACCATCTCATGATGCGATATTTTATTTTTTCTATACTTCTCAATTTCTTTAATGGGGTTTTGCTTCAAAACTCCATTTTCACAAGATAATACTCGTGGTAGAGTCATCGAACCGTTCCAACCATGGTTCCCTTCATGTAAGGGGTATTTTATTAACCACATATTCATCCAAGCAACTGTTATTCTTTCACCTTTAGAATTTAAAAGTGATTGCGTCGCGTAGTAATCAAAGCCTTGGTCAAGTTCTTTTTCTGACTCTATGGTGAACTCACCTGATTCATAATTAAATGATCCAATTAATGCCATTGTTGAATAAACATTTTCGAACTTATGTCCCATTCTAGGTTTAAATTGAGGAGAAAACATTAACACATGCTTTCCATCAAGTTCAAATAAATCCGGACATTCCCATACAGTTCCATACTCTCGACCTAATGACAGATTATTTAAGTAATCCCATTTTAGTCCATCACTTGATTGAAAGAACAAGACATGCCCTTCGTCGTTTACACTCTTAGCCCCAACAACCATATAGAATGTTTCATGATGCATCCATACCTTTGGATCTCTGAAATCCTCCGGTTTAATGAATTTAGGTAATTGCTCTGTACCAATCACAGGTTTATTTAGCTTTGTATAATTTTCACCATCTTTTGAGGTTGCTAGACATTGAACTTGTCTAATAATAGGCTGATCTTCCTTTACTTCCTCTTCTATTTTTTTGAAAGATGGGTCATAAGCTTTATCTAAATACGTATCAGTATGCCCTGTATAGTAAAGCCAATGTTCATTACCAACCTGTAAGGCACTTCCTGAAAAAATTCCATTCCTATCAAATTCTAAACTGGGGGCTAGCGCGATGTCTAAATGCTTCCAAGTAATTAAGTCTTCGCTGACAGCATGAGCCCAGTGCATAGGACCCCACTCTGTTCCATATGGATAATATTGATAGAACAGATGATAGATTCCATTATATTCTGAAAAACCATTCGGATCGTTCATCCATCCATACTTAGGCATTAAGTGAAACGTATGTCTAAATTTATTGTTTATTATCATCATTTCGTTACTCCTTCCATTCATATGTGGAAGATAAGAAAAGTGCAAGCGCCTTGCTCGCCCCGACAAGCTTAAGCCGTTACCCGCAGGATGGGCCTTGCCCTCCGGAGGGGGCGACTTAAGACCTCAAGTCGTGAAAAGCATCTTTTTTTATACCATGCTTTTCACAAGATACTCAAGGGAGATCATCCATAGATAAAAAACTGGCTAGGCGCTGGAGAATGACTGTGCTCATCTATTCACAATTAATTGTCATAAATCTTCATTTTTCCCTATTCGCTGTCACACTATTTATACTCCTGGCGTTGGAGTAGCTCTAAATGCATTTACAGTTTTGTCGACAACAACATGTTTGTCAGTTCCCGAATCAAGAATCGTATTTTCAAGCGATTCTTTTTCTACTAATACTGTTGTTACAGTCAACTGCTCTGATGCTTCGGTAGTTAACAAAGCTTCTACTTGCGCAGAGTAACAAGAATCACTTATCTTGGCATGAACGTTGGTAGCAACAACATGATTATTAGAAATATAATTTCCATTACCCGAAACAATACGTATGATTACGGGTGTAGCACCTACCGGCTTGATATTCTCAGTATTAATTACTTCAGAAAAGTGATTAGCAATTACAGTATTATTATTCCCACTGATATAGAGGAGACCATACAAATCATCTAAGCCATTGTCTATTCCCAGAAAAGGAGCCCAAGGTTCATGGTCACGTAAAAAGTGATTGGAAGAAACCAAGTTTTCAGAACAATTCTCCCTGAATACAACCATTCCTGGATAAAATGAATGAAGTCTATTATTTGTGATACTGGAGCGTGTCACACCATCAAAATAGATACTGCTCGCACCTCTTGGAAAAACATTATTCGTTGAAATCAAAAGTCCCCCAAAATTTTGAGCGTATATTGAATATCCTTTAAAACCGGCTCCTATCAAGTTATCGGTTATTTTTGAAGCCTGCCCCCAACCTCGCAGTTCTATACAGTTGCCACATTCAGCTATGAAATTATCATGTATAGTCAGTGCATCTGCATGATAAATAGTAATTCCATGCTCTAAATACACAAACCCCATGCCTGTAATCCGAAACGAATCACAAGCGCTTGCAACATAAATTCCCGTTTTCCCGTTAGTGTATGTGTTTTCCGGATTTGTGTCTCCCGAACCATCATCATTAAAATGCAAACCATCTATACAAAAGTTAGAAAACTCGACCGAACTTATTCGGGGATCTCCACTTCGTTCAACATAAAAGGCAGCTCCTTTATATTCCTCGTCATTTTCTTCTAGGGGAATATCTACGAGTATGCGACTTCCTCCCGGCCACAATTCATGTAAATTCGCCCATTCACTCTCAGGAGTATTAAAACGAATACTCGAAGATGTAAACCCGTGTCCAGATCCCATAATTTTAAGAAAACTGATGTCTATAACCACTTGACTGCATAGATGATAATCTCCTGGTGGAATATAGATAACCGCTCCGGGCTTCCCGCCTTTATTCACATCAGTGTTCGTTTGCCTACTTTTAATATCCGCTATAATGCTATTAATTACCTCACCAATATCTTCATACGGATTACCGACAGGCCATTCTGTTACGTCGTAATAATTTTTACTAGCCATAATAATTCTCCTTCAAATTAAAAATCAACTTGACATTGCTATATCGTAAGCCAAAAGTATGAACATTACCCTAATATCAATGCTTCTACCGCTTCTTTTCTGGAATGTAATTACACTCAAAGTTCCTCACTTTTTGGTAACTAGAGGACACTCAGGCGTAAGCAAACAGAAGGGTCGGTCTGATATCTTCACTAAGCTTTATCTAAACCATTCTGTATAAAAATATGTTTCAGAAACAACAAACGTAGTATTATTAAAATCTCACAATCTTCCAAACCAACTTTATGGTTTTCTCGCATCCTCGAGTTCAGTCTACAACAGTTCCCTAAGATTCGAGCCAAAGGAAATCACTTCGGTAGTCAAGACAAAGAGTCGTTTTTTATAAAGACTAACAAAGCTGCTGGCCAGATTAAATTTATCCATTGCTTCCTCTGTAATCCTTTATTTGATTGAACCTGATGTCATCCCACTTACTATATATTTTTGAGCAACTATAGATATAATTATGACTGGAAAACTGAATAAGAATGCTCCAGCCATCATCGGTCCTAAGTCATAATTGTAAGAGTTTACAAATTCACTTATGGCAACAGTAAATGTTTTTGCATTTACACTTGTAAGTAATAAAGAAACCAAGAAATCATTCAGCGCTAAAAACAATGTGAAAATGGATGCAGAAGCAATACCTGGCATAACAATCGGCAATACAACCGTTCTAAATGTTGTAAAGTTACTAGCACCATCAATGGCCGCTGCTTCATCAAGCTCTATAGGAATATTGGAATAAAAGCTTATCATCATCCAAATTACGAATGGCATGTTAATAGCTGCATACACAATAATTAGCGCTATTCTCGTATCATACAATTTAAAATTCATAATTATTTCATAAATTGGCACTGCTATACTCGAGGTTGGTATCATTTTCATAACCAACACCATCACCAGAAGTAGTACAGATAATTTTTGCCCTGAAGTTCTTGCTATCGCATAGGCTGATAGCGACCCTAAAAAAACGGCTATAGCAGTAGAACATACGGCAGCAATAATGCTATTCCCCAAATATTTAAAGAACGGCATTCTTTCAAACATAGCAACAAAGTTCTCAAGTGAAATTCTTGATGGGAAAAATTTCACGGGAGTTGAAAATACTTCCCCACTCGGTTTAAAAGCAGATGAAACTAGATATAAATAAGGAAATAACCATATTACTAACACGGCTACGGCTAGTATAATCAATGCATAATTAGTATTTTTTTTATTTTTCATAGTCTTACACCTACACTTTCTTTGAAGGACGCCATAGATTTTGCAAGAATACTAAAGTGAAAACAACAAGTATTGCAATAAATATGAGCGCCATTGCAGATGCATAGCCAGTGTGATGATATTTAACCAATGTTTTATATATGACAGTACTTAGTAAGTCAACTTGTTCCTCGGCCATTACATACACTATGTCAAACGTTCTAGCAGCATCAATCGTTCTTACTGCAATCGCTGTAAGTAGAATAGCTTTCATAGCTGGAATTTTTATACTGAACAATATTTGAAAAAAGTTTGCACCATCAATTTTCGCAGCTTCTATCATACTTTTATCTATACTTTGCAAACCAGCTAAACACATTAGCATCATAAACGGCACAGTCAACCATATATCAGCAACGATGGTCGCTGCCAACGCTAAGTTTTTATCCGCGAGCCAAGTTATGGTATCCGACCTATCAAGTATTCCTATATTTTTTAAAATCTCATTAATAATCCCAAAATTTGAATTAAACATTAACCTCCATGTTAGACCAGCAATTAACGGCGCAATCATAAGAGGTGATAATAACAGTGATCTAATGATTTTACTTCCCTTGAATTCAATTTCTACTACTAACGCTATAAGCAATCCTATTATTGTTTCAAATGTAACAGCTGCAATTACATATATTAGAGTGTTTTTTAACGGTTCAAGAAAGTCAGGCTGGGTAAAAGCTGCTACATAGTTTTCAAAACCAACAAAACTTTTAGTATTAGTATAAATATCAAATTCATAAAAACTATCAAAAGCCATTTTTATAATCGGGTAAATCAAAAACATCACCATAAAAATCGCACCAGGCAAGAAAAATAATGCTAATGTTTTTCTCGAAATTAATCTCATACTTATTTCTCCTTAAATAAATATATGGTGACAACAATTAGTTGCACCATATACATTGGATTACTTTTTATTTCTATTAATGATTTTTTCAATTTCTGCTTTTGCTTGTGCCATAGAATTCTCTGCAGATATATCACCAGCAATCACATCATGTACAGCATCAGCCAATACTTGCTCAATTTCAGTCCAATAAGGTGTATTTGGTCTGTTTCCAGATGCAGGAGATTCTAAAGTCAATAAAACTGCTGATAAATGCTCATTACCATCAACTTTAGAATACTCTTTATATACTGATTCTCTACCAGCAATTTTAAGAGCCGCTTCCATGTAATCGCCATTATGGTCATACATAAATTTGACATATTCAATTGCAATATCTTTATTTTCGGAATCTTTCAATACTGATTGATACCAAGGACCCGTTGTTGCACCAACACCAGCACTTCCCCCAATCATAGGAGCGACACTGACATCTCCACCTAATTTTTCTTTAGCCATTGGATAAAAATGTGACCAATTTAACATCATTGCTAGTTGACCATTTGTAAAGTAATTAATTACTTCACCTGATGCATTTGATAGTGAATCTACTGGAACATTTCCAGCGTCAAATTGTTCTTTCATAAAATTAGCTGCATCAACATATGCTTGTTCATCAATTAATACATTATCACCATCTAACACAAGTGGTCCCGCTCCAGCTTGTGCAGCATGGTCTAACCAAGAACAAACTGTATCCCCATTATTAGCACCGTATACTGCAGTACCAAAGAAGTTACTATCAGCGTCTGTAAAAAATGCTGCAACATCAAGATATTCTTCCCATGTAGTAGGTACTTGTAGATCATATCCATATTCAGTTTTGAATTTACTTTGATTATCAGCGTCTTCAAATAAACTTGTGCGATACATTAACACTTTTGAATTGATCCACATCGGCATACCTAATAATTCTCCATCTAATGTTGCCCCGTTTAACATAGTTGGTAAAAAGTCAGCAGTCATTTCATCGGTTACGTATGAATTTAATGGTTCAATACCATTTTTAAATGCTGATAACCATAATACATCTAGTGTAGCAACATCATGAATAATATTGCCTGATTTAATTTCTGTACTTAATTTATCGTAAATACCAGAATACGGTACTGCATCTACCACAAGCGTTACACCAGGGTTAGCAGCCTCAAACTCTGCTTTTGTTTCTTTAGCCACCATTTCACCAGGGCTTCCTGCTTCTACTAAAATAGTTAAAGTTACATCTTTACTTGCGTCTTTACCTGCGTCTTTACTTGAAGATTCTGAAGAACCACAAGCCGTCATTCCAACTAATAGAAACAATGTTAATAATGAAAATAATAATTTTTTCATATTTATATTCTCCTCCTCAACTAAGAGCCCATAAGGTCTTGTTTTCCTTTACAATACAAACTTTATCACTGAAAATATTAAATGTCAAGCGCTTTCATAATTATTTTTCAAAATGAAACTATAAAAATATGATGATATAATGGATCCGAAAATAAAATTCATATGTACCTACCGCTATTTAAGGCTTTACACTGCGATTTACAACGCACTATCTGACGACTGCAAATTTCATCAATCAATATGTTATGAAAATAATAAATCACTACTTTTGTATTTTTAATGAAAATATTTTTCATAAATTGACTGTTTTATCTTTCAACAATATGCTATAATTAACATATCAAGAGGAGGATAAGAACATGAACCGTGTTAAATTAGAAAATATCGCCGATCTTGCCGGCGTATCCATAACAACAGTCTCAAGATACTTTAACAATCCGGAGAAGATATCTCACAAGACTAAAGAACGCATCGAAGAATCGATTAAAACACTAAATTACACAAGGGATAACTTTGCAAAAATGCTATCAACCGGTGAATCTAACCTTATCGGCATCATTTTACCGAGCCTTCACCTTTCCTTTTACAGTGAGTTTCTCTATAGCACCATCAATTACTGCAAAGAAAAAGACTATAATGTCATAGTTTATACATCCGATACCTCTGCGGAGGAGGAGAAGAACCTTATTAATTCTCTAATGTCCTACAGAATCCGAGGTTTGATCTTGCTCTCTCATATGCTCTCACCTGCAGAGATCGAAGAGCTGCCCCTCCCTGTTGTCACTATCGAACGGACCGGAGGGAACTATAAACAGATCAACTCTGACAATTTCACTGGTGGAAGACTAGCTGCCGAACTGCTTATCAAGAACGGTTGCGATGCATTCGTTCATATCAATAATGGACTTCATATGGATTGGCCTTCTTATAAAAGAATTCTAGGATTCGAGCTCCTACTTCAGAACCAGCCATATGAAAAGATTATTGAACCTGATCTGACAAACCCATTCAGCGACATCGCTTTTGAGAAGATGACAAAGATATTCAATTCAATTACTGCTTCTTATTCCAACAAAAAGATTGGTATCTTCTGTTCAAACGACAACATCGCCAACCTGCTCGAAAAGGTTTGTCTAATTAACCATGTCAAAATACCTGAACAGATAGAAATCGTTGGCTATGATAATGCCCCGATATCTTCCATGTCGACAATACCGATCACGTCCATTGCTCAGAACATCAACTTGATGACAAAGATTGCAGTGGATTCGATAGACAATTACGACCGGATCGAGAGCCTCATCCCTGCAACTCTAATCGAGAAAAACACAACGAGTAAAACAAAACACAAGTAAGCTTAAAAAGGCGCCTCTAAAAGGTGCCTGTCCCCTGCTAGGATAAAGTATCAAAGTGCTAGCAGAAAAAAATCCCTCGAACTGTTTATTCGAAGGATTTCTATATTTAATCCCAAATTACAAAAGCAGAGATCCACACACGGACCTCTACTTTCGCGTTTTTCTGTATTCATTAAACGGCGATTTAGGGATTAAAGATACGAACGTAGAAGTGTGGCATGTCCAGTAGGGCGCTAGAGGGATTATAGTTAAAATGCAGACTAAATAAACGATCAGTGCGTAATTAGTTCATCTAGAGCAAAGAGCTATATAAAAAAAAACCGAACAAATATCTAAACAAACGTTTGATTAGATATCTGTTCGGTAGTTAATAAATGGAATAATTAGCATGTCAAAAGACGACGGTTGTGAACTCTAATCCAACGGAATAAATACATCAATAGCGCTAGGAATCTAAAGAAGGCAGCATTAGAACCGTCCCCACCCTGCCTATATATTTCTTCTATTATTTTGATAAGTGTTTCATTACGCCATTCTCCATTAGATCCTGCATTAAGGTCATTAAGTCCTCTGCTGTCATAGATTTATCATGTCTAAACCAATAACTCATAATACCTACCATGGCTGACAATACATACTCCAAAACAAAATCAAATTCTTCCTGATTACCTTCATACTTTTCCGCAAATGCTTGTTTAAGGATCGGTTTTGTTGAATTTTTAAGCTTGCTTGAAAAAGCAGGGTCACCATTATCACCTAGCAAAACAGAATAATATTTGCTATTTTTCTCAAATAGCTTCATGAACATATCAATTGGAATACCCATATTTATATCTCCAAAAGAAATAGGGGGTAGTTCATTTATTGTAGGAATTAAGGAATCTTCTATTTGCTCAAGAACATCGTATATATCTGTAAAATACTCATAAAAGGTCCCGCGATTATAACCTGCTTTTTGCGTAATTTCCTTTACCGTTATTTTCTCTATTCTTTTTTCACAATATAAAGACCAAAAGGCATCGATTAAATTTTGCTTCGTCTGCGCAGTTACTTCGGGTTGCTTTTTCAAAATTTCACCCCCTATAAAATCCGACATTTGCTATTGTATTGTTGGTTGTTGATATGAAAAATGACCTCTATACTTTAATCATACAACAAGTTGTTGGATTAAACAAACGGAGGATGAAAATGATGATTACAATTCTGTGTGCTGGATCTCGCGGAGACTTTCAACCATATATCGCGCTTGCCCAAGAGCTTAAGAAGTTAGGTAAAAAGGTGCGTATTACTGGTCTTAGGTCTTAGAGATATGGAAGGTTTCGTAAAAGGCTATGGCATCGATTATTATTCTATTCAAGCGGACCATAAAACTCTTAACGTTGATGAAAAGATGCTAAAGGAAGCACAACACGCCGATAACCCCTTAAAAATGCTCCTTACATTTAATAAGATGAAAAAATATGGCGTTAGTATAGCAAATGAATACTATGAATCTTGTAAGGGCAGTGAGTTAATCATTTACCATCCAGGTGTTACACTAGGTTACTTTGCAGCTGAGAAGCTAGGTATTCCTTCTATCTTAGCTTCTCCATTCCCGATGCATAAAACAAAAGAACAAACTTCAGTTATTCAATATGGAAGAATGAAATCTACTCCGATTACGAACATAATTAGCTACTATATGCTGCAAGGTATGCTGTGGTTAGCTTCAAAGGATTCAGTCAAAGGGTTTTGGAAAAAAGAGTTCGGGAGCTTACCTGAAAACTACGGACGACCTTATGAAAGACACACTGACAATAGACAACCCGCGGTCATTTCTTGCAGCAATTATGTATTTAAAAGACCTAATGATTGGAATGAAAACATACACCAATATGGGTATTGGTTTGTTGAAGAAGAAATGAATTATACGGCTAGCAAAGAGTTAGATGACTTTTTACATTCGGGAGACAAGCCTATTTATATAGGATTCGGAAGTGTATTCCATGATGATCAGAAAGAAGCTCTCACTTCAATAATAGTTGATGCTCTTGCCAAGCGTGGTAGACGCGGAATAATCAGTGGAATGGGCAAAATTCATAACCTACCTGAAAATATAATTGCAATTAACAGCATACCACATACATGGCTCTTCGAAAGAGTCGCTGCTGTATGTCACCACGGAGGAGCTGGAACAACCGCTGCAGGATTTAAAGCAGGTGTTCCTAGCATTATCGTACCCTTTGCAAACGATCAACACGCTTGGGCACATAAAGCTTATGACTTAGGTGTAGGTTCAAAACCCATTCCTATCAAATCACTTACATCTGACAATCTCGCAAATGCCATTCAATATGCCTTACAAGAAAAAATGGTGCAAAATGCAAAAACGTTAGCAAAACATATCGCTACTGAAAATGGTGCTAGAGATTGTGCAAAAGTAATAGTAGAAAGTAATAATTTTAGTGGCAGACCTGAAGCGGATTAAAAGTGCCTGTCCCCCGCTAGGATAAAGTATCAAAGTGCTAGCAGAGTGATATCACAAATTATCAAAATACCCTGGACCATTCGTCTGAGGGAACATAAAAAACCGAACAAATATCTAAACAAACGTTTGATTAGATATCTGTTCGGTGGTTATTTAATGTAATGAAGTAATATCTCAAAAAGCGGAAGTTGTGAGCTCTACTCCTGCAACAATAGATACATGAATAGCACTAGGGAACTGCAGATGGCAGCATGAGAACCGTCCCCGCTCTGCAGAATACATTCTATATCCTATAAATAAATCGGCCTTTACAGGTTTTAATAATCCAATTTCATCATAGGCTTGTGTCAAGTAATAGACTAAACTTTTTTAAACACCTTTCAAATACGCCAAAACCCAACAATAAACTGCTTAATGTTGGATTCAGAAAACTAAGTTAGAAACTGCTTATTGTTTACGGATTTATTTCGCCGTTTTATTCATAAAATCAATTTCATACTGATGCTCCCCGTATTTTCTTTCATTGTCAGTAATCGTACCCTCTGTGAGGGAGATACGTAAAACGATTGAGTTCGGATTGTCTTCGTCACCAACTTCATCGAACCAATCGAAAACTTTTTTAAATTTCGCTCTGATTTCCGCATTCTTCTCGTACTTGACCCAACCGAGATTTTCAGCCGTACCTTGGAAAGAGTACCAACCTAAACCACCCACGGAAACCTCGTTGTTCTTCTCAATTTGCAACATTTTATTTTTTCTTGCGTCCGTAGAAACATAAAATACGCCGTCTTCATAATAAGCGCATACCATACGGACAGCAGGACGAGGATTACCAGTAGCGTTTGAAGATAGTGATATTGTCGCAAGGGCAATAACCTCCTCTTTGCCATTTCCGCAACGTTCCTCCATAAGTTTCATTGCATTTTCATATTTGCTCATTTCAAATTTCTCCATTTTTAAATTTATTTTTTCATGCTGTAATTATAGTCAAATCACTTTTAAAAGTGATTAAAGATTTACAATTCGAGTTTTAGCCACAAAGCGGGACGGACACCGCCGCTGTTATCGCCTGTTGAAGGGTGAATCGTGTTGCTGCTATAGCGGAAGGTGCCGTTTCCCTGAATGCCTATATTGCCGTCGCCGTGGATATATACGGCTCTTCTATTGTCACGCCCGGGTGACCGAAGCCACCACCACCATACATACCCATCGAATGTCGATCTTCGGTTGTTGTTGTTTTTGTCTTTCCTTTGAAACCAGTATCGTTGTTTGGCGCTGCGGTTTTCAAGGTTTTTACTGCTGTCACCGAAATATTTACACACTACTTCTTCAATACTTAGAAGAAATATGTAATCCCGAGTATCTTCTCCTCCTCTTGAACCGTACCACTGATTGTCGTGGTTTTTGTTCAATACCGCAATGATTCTTGACTGTTCGGCCGCGGTGAAATTGTTATAAAACTCACCATTAAGATATTTTCTTAGCGAGCAGTCAGCCCATGTCACATCACCAGCGCAATTATTATAGGGGTGTTGTTCGATCATATATTCAGTTATAATCAAGGCCGCATTACCTTGTACATCAAGAATGCGCCAATGATAACCGCCAAATGGCACGATTGAGCCGATATTAAACTCCCTCATTCTCTTTCTCCTCGTATAATATAAATTTTCTGTAGTTCTGTTTCAATGCGCCTACAAGAACAAATGCTCATTATCTTCGAGACAAATTCCTATTTAACAGCTAGTTTTACCGCTATTAATTTATATTTTCTATGAATTGATTAATAATAATTATATCTCACATGAATTGAAAAATTTCAAATAGAAAAATTCCCTAACCACGTTGTAACTTATGGCAGAGGAACTTTATATTCTACGTATTATCTAAAAGATTAATATTTTGTACAAAGTATTAAAAAGATTAAGGTGCCTTAACCCTGCTAGGATAAAGTATCAAAGTGCTAGCAAAGTTATCATACAACTAATTCTCACAGATATTGATAGCCAGATAATTACAACTGATTTATTCAGCTTAAAATGGATATAGTTAAACACGTTATATTTACATTTCCATTTTTCCCTAAGATTAGAAGTATAGTTATGCAAGCATATAAAAATGCAACCAAGTATCTTGCCTGCACCCCACCATGACAAATTTTTGCAAAGACTTTTTAAATCTACTTACTTATATTTACAGGATATTTCAGTGCATTTTTCTCCATTTTCTTATGTACTTCTTCTTCCAAATCAACTTCCATTTTGTCCGCTAACTGTAAAAGATATATTAGAATATCTGCCATTTCTTCTTTAATATTTTGGGCTGATGATTGTATTGCTTCTTCACTACTTTTCCATTGAAAGTTCTCTAGTAGTTCGTTCGCTTCCAATGAAATTGATATAGCCAAGTCTTTCTCGTTATGATACGGTTTCCACCCTCGTTCATCCCTAAATTCAACTATATTTCCTATCAATTGCTTCAATATAAAAACCTCCATATTTGCTTTTAATACTATTAGTTCACCACCTAATTTTACCATTTATTTCTTTAATTGAGTAATAGGGTACTGCGAACTTAGTTAGTCTTTGAGAATGTTTATTAAAAATGTAAAAATGAAAAATAACGTTGTTCGGTCATCACCTAATAAATTTTAGAGCCTTTATATTGATTGTGATGATACAAAAAATAGCAGTATGAGAATCATTCCCATACTGCCAAGGTCTATTTATTTCATTTCAGTTCAAGTGTTGCTACAACTTCGCAATGCGTTTTGATATAGAATTATGATAATGAAACGCGAAATAATAATTTTGCGTTGCGGTACTAGTATACTTGTTTCCAATACCACAAGGACATGGATTATTACACCGCTCTTAGGAGGGCATTGTGTCAGAATCTAATGGAGACATCAATCCTTCACCCTATTCTGTCAGTATGTTTGTTTGCATACATTTCTTTATCTACTTTAATGTATAATTCATCAATGGTCATTTTTTCTGAATATTGTTGGCACCCATAACTAAATCTAAGTTGGTTCATATACTTTAAAGGATTATCTTTTAGAAGAGCTTGAATTTTCGAGATGTAATAATCCGCATTTGTATCCGTAGATTCCACCACGACAATAAATTCATCTCCCCCAAGCCTGAAAACTAAAGAATTAGAATGAAACACTTTTCCCAAAACTTGAGCAAACACTATGAGTACTTGATCTCCAATGTCGTGCCCATGTTGATCATTTATATCTTTAAATTTATCTATATCAATAAAAATTACGGCAAATTTTTTATCCGTTTCTATTAGGTGTTTTAAATATGATTCATAACTATGTCGATTGTATACTTTGGTTAGATAGTCTACCTCAGTCGATGAAGTTTCTAAAAAAATATACGCTACCAAAATCCCCAATACAATGGATGTCCATGAAAAATATAATTTTGAATCAATTAACTGAACTAGCA
This sequence comes from Bacillus sp. HMF5848, assembly GCF_003944835.1. Lineage (GTDB taxonomy): Bacteria > Bacillota > Bacilli > Bacillales > HMF5848 > HMF5848. Next base: position 454,773 of record NZ_RWIV01000001.1, on the reverse strand, counting down.
TTCCAATGATAGGCAGCATAAAAAACAATACAAATATACTCACAATATAAAGTTTAGTTCTTTTTCTATTCTTTATTACAAAGAATAACATGTAGATATATAGACTTGCGAGAACTACATAATGAATCCATTTATACTCTCCACTACTAAAACTGTTCGTAACAGGATTTACGTGAAAATAAAACGGATAAAATATATTAACAATTAAGGCTGCAAAAGTGAGAATACTCACATCCTGATAAAACCTTCTCTTCAATATACGTTTTGGATCCTTAAAAATACAATAATCAACATATGCTAACATTAAACCACCTAATAGAGGTCCCATCATAAACAAAATAAAATTAGTAAGATACTCAAGAAAAAATGCACCAACGAATTGCATCCCATCAAATATCCAGGTTAAAGGTTCTATGACGATTGCAACCGCACTTGCTATCAAAATCATCCTCAATAGCATTTTACCAAAACTCTCTATTTTTGATCTCATTCTAATAAATAGATAGAGTACTATCAAAATCATTAATGCAAAAATATTAATTTGAAATTGAACAAGATACTGCATGTTTTGTTCCTCCACCATTTCTTATTAGATCAAAATAGTTTTTCAATTAGGTTGTACTAATTATATCACATGATTTGGGGCCTGATCCCTGCTAGGATAAAGTATCAAAGCGCTAGCAGAATTAACCAACATATTACATAACTGCTTGTAATATTATTTAATGTGATATTTAAAAAAGAGATTAGCGTGTCATTAGTTCATCTAGACAAAAATCTATTAAAAAACCGAACAAATATCTAAACAAACGTTTGATTAGATATCTGTTCGGTAGTTAATTAATGTAATAAGTAATATTAAAAAGGCGGAAGTTGTGAGCTCTACTCCTACAGCAGTAACTATTGACAAGCTCCATGCAGGGGAATTACAGAAGGCAGTATGAGAACCGTCCCCATACTGCCAAGGCCTATTTAATTCATTTCAGTTCAAGTTTTGCTACGACTTCGCAGTGCGTCGTATGCGGAAACATGTCGACCGGCTGTACTTCGACCGTTTTGAATCCTCCATCCTCTAGCACTCGTAAGTCACGGGCCAAGGTGGCTGGGTTACAGGATACATACACGACACGCTTTGGTTTCATGTCGATGATTGTTTGTAACAGAGCTTCGTCGCAGCCTTTGCGAGGTGGATCAACTACTATGACATCTGCCCCTACACCTTGCTTGTACCAGTTTGGGATGACAGCCTCGGCTTCGCCAACTTCAAAGGTAACTCGCTCTGCCAATCCGTTCAGTTCCGCATTTCTTTTCGCGTCTTCAATTGCTTCTGGCACTATTTCTACTCCGTAAACATGCTTTGCTTGTTGCGCTAAAAATAAGGAAATTGTACCGATACCACAATAAGCATCTATAACAGAATCTTCTGCGCTCAAATTAGCATATTCTAAAGCCTTATCGTACAGCACTTTTGTTTGTTCAGGATTGACTTGGTAAAACGAACGGGCTGAAATGGCAAATTTGATATCGCCAATATAATCGTAAATATATTCTTCGCCCCATAGCACCCTTGTTTCATCTCCAAAGATAACATTCGTGCGTTTTGTGTTGACATTTTGCACAACAGACTTCACTTGTGGCAACGCCGCTACAATTTCTTCAACAATCTTCTTTTTATGAGGTAAATCAGCTGTTCTTGTCACAAGTACAACCATTGTTTCGCCTGTTACTGCGCCATATCGAGCCATGATGTGACGTAACACACCGCGGTGCGATGCCTCATCATATGCACGGACTCCGTATTTTTCACAAATACTTCGCACCACTTGGACAACCTCATCATTTGTCGACTGCTGAATTAAGCATTGCTGCATATCAATAATGTCGTGGCTGCGCTTTTGGTAAAATCCCGCTACTAGTCCGCCTTCACGATCTGCCACTGGTACTTGGGCTTTGTTGCGGTAACGCCAAGGATCTTTCATGCCCAATACTTGGTGTACGGTCACGTCATTTATTTTTCCAATCCGAGCAAGCACTTCGACTACTTGTTTATGCTTTGCTTTCAGTTGCCCTTCATAACTCATGTGCTGCAGCTGACAGCCACCACATTGCTTATATATTGGACAAGGAGCCTCGACACGATCCGGGCTTTCCTCATCAAGCTGTAAGAGGCGACCGAAGGCGTAGCCTTTTTTCACTTTTATTATTTTCACTTGACCTCGTTCACCTGGTAAGGCGTTTGGGACAAACACAGGAAAGCCGTCAATTTTCCCGACACCTGCCCCATCATGTGTTAAATCCTCGAATGTTAAAGTATATTGTTGATTTTTTTCTATTGCCGAGCTCATATGTATCCACGTCCCTCTAATATCGCTGAAAAGAATTGTACCATAAAATGTGCCTTTGCAAAAACGGGCTGTATATAGTGAGGCGTACTTCTGCATAGCACCCCCACACACTACAACCTTACATAAAGAAAACTCGCCCATTGGCTGTAGACAGAGTTGTAGTTGCACTTATACTATCCTATTAGCCTAAAAAGGAGCCCTCGCTACCGAGTGCCCCTTTCATTTACTTCATTAACTCATTTACGCGCTCATGTGGCACATACACTTGTATGTGCTGATATAAATTTACAAACTCGGCTGGTAACAGGCCACCGTATTCACCATCTAGATTTAGCTGCATTTTATCTTCTGCATGAACTTTAATACGGTTTGCTTTCGTGTAAAGAATATTTGGATCATGAATATGCTCCCCACGTAAGGCAAGTGAAGCAATTCTTACAAAATCCGCTAAGTTTGTTTTTTTCAAAATCAGCAAGTCAAACATTCCGTCATTTAGCGATGACTCTGGTGCCAAACGCTCGAAACCACCGACAGAATTTGTATTTGCTACGAGAAACAGCATGATTTCGCCTTCAAATTCTTTGCCGTCATACTCAATTTTAACATGCGTCGGGCGAATGGATGGCAAAATCTCCATTCCTTTTAAATAGTAAGCTAGCTGTCCAAGCACCGTTTTGAGTTTACTTGGCACTTCATACGTGAGTTCCGTGAGTCGGCCACCACCAGCGATGTTAATAAAATATTGATCATTCACACGGCCAATGTCAATCGGAACGGGTTTTCCTTCCGTGATAACCTTGCAAGCTCCCTCTATAGTCCGAGGAACGCCAATCGCACGCGCAAAGTCATTCGTTGTTCCAACTGGAATAATACCAAGCAACGGGCGATGTGGTTGCTCTGCGAGGCCATTGATAACCTCATTAATGGTTCCGTCCCCTCCCGCTGCAATCACAAGGTCATAGCTACGACGAGCTGCTGTAATAGCAGCTTGTGTCGCATCGCCAGCACCTGTTGTCGCATGACAGCTAGTTTCATAGCCTCCACGCTCTAAATGAATTAACACATCTGCTAATTGTTTTTTAAATAATTCACGGCCCGACGTAGGATTATATATAATTCTCGCCTTTTTCATACCGAATCCGTCCCCATCTGTAAGTTCTATTTATCATATTATATGATAGTACGTCAGTAAGCAATTTTTAGATACACTTCCAGTAGTCCCCTATTTAAAAGCTATGAATAGTTATGTAAAATAAGAATTGTCAACGAGGTAAGCAAGCTTCTCGAGTGTACGCAGTTCACACAAAGTTAAAAACCAACATTTATATCAAGGGATTCTAAGATGACGCTATGGACGCCAGGCCTCTATATGAGGATCGCGACAAGTAGCGCTGCAGAAACCCACTTAGCTTTCATGCGTTTTTAACCTAATGAACTGACGGCTCATCGGGATTAACAAACTACCAACCCCGACATAACCTTCTCGGTTGTGCGTGATTCACATAAAGTTAAAAACCTAAGATTCACTCGGGATTCTTACATCGCATATTGGACGCCACGCCTTTTTTCAAAAACGATCAAAGGATCGCTGAACATATGCTGCAGAAACCCACCTAACTTTACTGGTTTTTTTAACCTACTGAATGACGGCAAACTGGGATATCCTATAAATATAAAAAATCCATTGGCATCTGCAATCTACTGCAGGTGCCTTTTTGTGTTTGAAGAGGTTGCTAACGCGATGAAGATTAGGACGTAAGTTTCCATTGGAATTGTGTAGGCTGGAATACAGAGGCATGTACGTTTTTTTATTCTTCATCTAAAAATCTTAATTTTATTTCAGGTGTCGGCATCATACACGCTTGCTTACGCCCAAACCACTTGTAACGATTACGCGCCACAAAATCATACATACGGTTACGAATTACCGATGGTAACATTATGCCCACATACGCTAAACGCCAACCTCCACCTAACCACAAAGCTAGCTTCAATGCAGCTGTCGATTTTATATATGCTTGATTATTTACAATAAGAACAAAGCTATCCAAATCATCCACTGGTAAGTTATGCTTCTTCAATAACGACCTTCCTATATTGGACTGCAGCGACGCGAAACGAAACACAGCCTTCTTATCATGTCTTATAATAAATTGAACAATACCCTCACAAAGATTACAAACACCATCAAACAGTATTATCGGATGCATGGGGACGGTTCTTTGTCTGCCGTCATTCTCCTCACGCTCGGCAGTGTGGGGACGGTTCTCGTTCATCATGTGTCATTCATCTCCATACACTTAGTAGTTAACTCTATTATAAATGTTTCATAGGCAGAAAGCATGTGAATAGCTCTGCCGGCAGCGTGGGGACGGTTCTTAGCCTGCCCAATTACCCTTCTTGGCAACTTAAGAACCGTCCCCAGTCTGCCACTTTCCTCCTCACCATCATTTGCGGTATGATTAAGATAGGAAGCATAGGGACGGTTCTCATGCTTCCTTCGCCAATCGAAGGAAGCACGAGAACCGTCCCCACTTAACCAAGGGAGATGAAAACTTTGGATACATTTAAGGCACTTGTTGTTGATAAGCAAAACGATGATTTCTCGATCGGTTTTAAGCAACTGACCGTAGCGGATTTACCTGAAGGTGATGTACGCATTAAAGTACTATATAGTAGCGTGAACTTCAAAGATGGACTGGCTAGCATTCCGAACGGAAAAGTGGTGCGATCGTATCCATTCGTGCCAGGCATAGATATTGGCGGTATTGTTACTAGCTCTGAAAATCCAAGATTTCGTGAAGGCGATGAAGTCATTGCAACAAGCTATGACATCGGGGTATCACACTATGGTGGATTTAGTGAGATAGCTCAAGTGCCAAGCGAATGGGTAGTCCCTCTACCAACAGGCTTAACCCTAGAAGAAGCGATGACACTCGGAACAGCCGGATTCACAGCAGCCCTCTCTGTTCTTCGCCTCGAGGAAAACGGCCTATCCTACGACAAAGGCCCCGTGCTCGTAACTGGTGCCACAGGTGGCGTTGGAAGTATTGCTGTTTCTATCTTAGCTAAACGCGGCTACCATGTTGTTGCTAGTACCGGCAAAAACAGCCAGCGTGATTATTTACATAACATCGGTGCTACAGACATTATCCATCGCGATGAGGTGTATGGTGAGAAAATTAAGCCAATGGATACACAACTTTGGGCTGGGGCCGTGGACCCTGTTGGCGGTAAAACACTCGCTGCTGTACTAAGTAAAATTCATTATGGTGGCTCAGTTGCTGTGAGTGGCTTAACAGGTGGTGCTGACGTTGCCACAACCGTATTCCCGTTCATCCTTCGCGGCGTGAATCTGCTCGGCATTGATTCTGTATATTGTCCGATGGATATTCGAGAAGTTCTGTGGGAGCGAATGGGCGCGGACCTAAAGCCTAACACCCTTGATCTTATTAAACAAGTCGTACCATTTGATGAGTTACCAGCAGCTTTAGGAAAAATTTTAAAAGGTGAGTCGTTGGGACGTATGGTAGTGAAAATTAGTAACGAATAACATAGTGATAGCAACCTGATAGAACTCCCTATCAGGCTGCTATCATGTGCTATAATCTCTTATTCACACGCAAAAGTAACCCGCCTTTTGGTCGTAACGTAATAAGCGGCTCCGGTTCAACGATTGCCATGCTTGAAGACATTGTAAATGTAAAGTGCTGCAATACTGTTGCTAACACAATAGTTGCCTCAAGCATGGCAAAATGGTTGCCAATACACACCCGCGGTCCTCCACCGAATGGGAAGAACGCATACGACGGAATTGTTTTTAAAAAGTCATTGTTAAAACGATCAGGGTTAAACTGATCAGGCTCTTCAAAATATTCATCAAGTCGGTGTGTAATATAAGGGCTCACAAACACCGTCTCCCCTTTTGGCACAAGAAGTTCACCAATTTGCACATCCTCTAATGCTTCTCTTCCAAACATCCACGCTGGAGGATACAACCGTAAACTCTCTTGTATAACCTGTTTTAAATACGATAGTTTTTCAACATCCTCTAACTCTATCTGTCTATCACCTAACACATCGTCCAATTCTTTATGCGCTTTTTCCTGAACAACTGGATTTTTCGCTAACAAATACAGCGCCCATGACATCGCATTCGCTGTTGTCTCATGTCCCGCTAAGAAAATCGTCATCACTTCATCTCGCAGCTGCTGGTCGGTCATTTTACTTTGATCATCTTCATCACGCGCCGCCATTAATATCCCTAACAAATCATCATGTTCAGCAGTACTTTCTCGGCGACTGCGAATAATATCATACACAACACCGTCTAACACTTTAATCGCATTCATAAATTGCTGATTTTCTTTCGTAGGTATACTGTGCGGTATTTTTACTAAAGCACGCATGCGCTTTGTTGCAATATGCATACCAGTATCAATGGGCGGCCCAATCGTGTCATGACTTTCGTTTACATCCATACTAAACATCGTTTTGCTAATAATCGCTAACGCAACGTTCATCATATCTACATTAATAATACGTTCTTTATCTGACTGCCAGCTTTCAATCGCTTCATACGCAACATTCTTCATAGTGTCTGCGTACACTTGAATATGCTTTTTTGTGAAAGATGGCTGCATCATCCGGCGCTGACGCATATGAAAGTCGCCTTCACTCGTCAACAAACCTTCTCCCAAAAACGGCTTCAACTCGTTAAATGCCTCCGACTTAATAAACACCCCTGCCTTTGATACTAACACCTCTTTGATCATATCTGGATTCATAACCACATAGATCGGTTCTTTCCCAAAACGAATTTTGGCAACATCCTTGTAATGAGCCCGCAGCTTATTTAAAAAAGCTAACGGATCCTGGCGGAACTCTAAAAGATGGCCACCAATAAAACTCGCTCTTGGTCCGTCAATAGTAGCGTCTTTCATGTACACCCACCCCATTTTTATATTCAGTCTATATGAAACAGTATGAATCACTAAACTCTTCTATGTCAGTCCGAGCATTTACTCTTGATTTTAGGTTTCTTCTGAAACTCATGCTTATATGAAAGATTTATAGGTTTACTTCTAATTTTTCAATACGATCTTGAATGAAAAAATATTCTAATTTCACCCTTTATCAAGGCTGCTCCACTTCCCCGTAAAGCAAAAAAAACCAGCTTATCCACGTAAGCTGGTTTCCGTAATTTTAATCATTTACAAACTATTTATAACCTCTTCTAAACTTTTTGCCTTCATAGACGATAATCTCAATGCATAATCAGTAAACGGTAATTCTGCTGTAACAGCGTTCGGTACAATTACACCATGTAAACCCGCTTTTCTTGCAGCTACTAATCCGTTCAATGAGTCTTCAAACGCAACGGCTTCGTGAGGCTCTACTCCCAGCGCTTCAACAGCCTTCACATACAACGCAGGATCAGGTTTAACGCGTTCAACATCATCCTTTGTTCGGAACGCGTCAAAGTAATCATAAATGTCAAAGCGACGTAAATAATGCTCAATGTTCACCCATGAAGAGCTGGATGCGAGACCAATCTTTAGTCCAAGACGCTTAGCATCGTGCAAATAATCAAGAACGCCTTCGCGAAGCTCAAGGTGCTTTGCTTTTTCCTTATGCAACTTACCTGCTAGCTTACTTAACTCCACATACTCCAACTGCTTTCGTGGATGTGATTCATAATATGTTATAAACGGCTCATCTGTAGAACCAATGCACGCTGTAAACACTTCCATTGGTAGATCCATATCATACTCTTGCAAAAGCTCGTTATACGCCTCATACCAAAGTGACTCTGTATCAATAATCAATCCATCAAAATCAAACACAATCGCTTTTATCATCTCTTTCCCACTCCCTTACCGTTGTGGCACACACTTTTCCTTATAGTATACCATGTCTGCGACGATACTTTCCGATTGCCTCTGCTATACAATCGTATACACCTTTACTTATCATTTTTCCTAAAGGTGTAATTGTTCCCGCATATTCAAGTTCCACCCCTTTTTGCGTAGCGGCCACAAGAATACTATCTGTAGGTGTTCCCGTTGCAAGCGTACCTGTCACTTTATCTCGTACTTTTTGATCATGTAAGGCTTTTACCTTTGCTTCTGTTGCTGTCATAATACTTTGAATGAAGGCCTCTTCGGTTAAATGTCCATTTATAAAAATCCACGTGTTGATTGTTCCTGGCTTATAATCATAGCTATGCTGACTACTTTTCGATGCATCAATCGCATTTCCGACTCCTGCTGTTACGACAACGAACATCGAAAATGACTGCGTATTATCTTGAAGATATGTAAAGGCCACATCCTCTAAGCATACGGCCGTCATCATCCCGACTGTTTTATTCGATGTATAACCATGTCGTTCGAGATACTGCCTCATTTCTGTACGATGATCTGTGTGATCGTAATACACATCTACACGTCGGTTAACAAATGTCGTATACCAGCCAACACCAGCCCCTACGACACCTGATGACATCACTCGTAGAGGTGTTTTTGCTTGTAGGACAATACGTTCCTCTGTCACTTGAAGCATCGTTGGTTCGATCTCATTCTGCTTTGATTCTTCTTCATGTCCCCATTTAGGTAAAAGCATTAATTGTGGCACCGGGACATTCGGATGAGGGTGCTTTTTTATATCCGTTTTATAAACACTTTTAATTTTATGTTCTTTAAGAACCTCACTAGGAGCACCTTCCGCATACACCTTTCCATTTTCAAGTAATAATAGCTTGTCACAATACAAGCCAGCTAAATTTAAATCATGAAATATGGAAACCACGGTCAGCGCCTGTTGTTGCGTCCAGCTTTTTAAAAGGTCGAGTAACTCTTTTTGAAATGACAAATCTAAGTGATTTGTCGGTTCATCCAGTAATAACAGCTCTGGCTCTTGCGCTAATGCTTGCGCTAAATAAACGCGCTGTCTTTCGCCTCCCGATAACTCTTGAATGTTACGGTGCTGAAAAGCAGTAATGCCCGTATGCTCCATCACACGCTGCACCACTTCTTCGTCATGGCGGCTCCACGTTTGAAACCAGCCATGTTGATGGGCATATCGTCCAAGCGAAACTGTGTCCTTAACAGAATAAGAGAAAGCCTGGGAGGTTTCTTGAGGTAGCACAGCTACAAGCTTAGCAAGCTGTTTAGCCGAGAAGGCTACCACATCTTTATTTTTCAAAAAAATCGACCCATTTTGTAACGGCAGAATACCACTAATCATTTTTAACAGCGTTGTTTTCCCGCTTCCATTCGGTCCTAAGATACCATAAAGCTCTCCTGACTCCACTTGAAACGAAATATCGTGCAATATTGTATCTCCGGCATATCCTCCCGTTACCTTGTCGACTGTTAACATGCTTATACACTTCTTTCAGATTTTCTTTTTAATAAAATAATGGCAAATACAGGCGCTCCAATTAGTGATGTAATAACACCAATTGGCAGCTCTGTTGGTGCAATAATTGTTCGTGCTAACAAGTCAGCTAATATAAGAAAGCCACTTCCCGTTAAAATTGATAAAGGAAGCAGGTGACGATGATCTGGTCCCCACAACAGTCTTGTTAGATGAGGAATGACTAAACCAACAAATCCAATCGTGCCTGAAACAGCGACGGCTGCTCCTGTTAAAATAGATCCAGCTATAAGCACAGTTAACTTTCGTGTTTGTACATTTACTCCAAGGTGGTGTGCACGCTCCTCACCAAACGACATCGCATTTAGCTCGTGCCCGTTCACCAGCAAAACAATGGAGCCGATAATAAAAAACGGTAATATCAATGTTATGTAAGTCCACCCTCGCATCGATACACTACCAAGAAGCCAGCTGATAATTTGTCTTAGCTCCTCGCCAGTTAAGGCAATCATAAGTGAGAGTGTAGCACCTAAAAATGAACTAAAAATGATGCCTGTTAAAATAATAGTCTCCACTCTCATCGAACGCTCCACACGTTTCGCGAATGCTAACACAATAAAAATCGTAAAAATTGAAAACAGAATACTCATAACCGGGAGAGTAAATGTATGTAGAAACGGAATAGATAAATGAAAGAAAATAGTCAACACAGCTCCAACAGATGCACCAGATGATACACCTAGCGTATAAGGATCTGCAAGAGGATTTCGTAAAAGACCTTGAAAGGCCGCTCCTGCAATCGCAAGAGAAGCCCCCACAAGACCTGCTAACACCACGCGTGGTAAACGTATATTCATGACTATATTTATATAATTTGTTTCAATATGCTGTGACGAAAAAAACGGAAATACATGCGCACCGATAATTTGAATCACATCTTGTATCGGAATATAAACGGTCCCTATCGAGATACCTAATAACACTGCTACGACAAGAAACAACGCTGCCATCGTATAAGCATTAAATTTAGTTTGTAAAAATGTCTGGATATATGGCTTTTGCAAGTTCCTCTACCCCTTCGATAATACGCGGTCCTTGACGAGTTACTAAATCTGAGTGTACATCAATCACTTGATTATTCTTTACAGCCGTTACATCCTGCCAACCATCACGACTTTTTACTTGCTCCATTGGATTTTCTGAATAATATCCATATGTTGTGATAATAACATCCGGATTAATCGCCAAAATAGCTTCTTGATCCACCTTTATCCAGCCCTCTTGATCACCTGCTGCATTCTCGGCATTAATAATTGTCAGCATCTCGTGCATAAAAGTGTTGTTACCTGCTGTATAAATTTCTGGGGCCGGCGACACTTCTACAAACACTTTTCGTTTTACATCAACCTGTGCTGCTTTTTCTTTTACAGCATCAAGTCTTGCGCTAAGATCTGCCACTAAAGTGTCGGCTTCTTTTGTTGCTCCTGTTAACTGACCAAGCTCCGAAATGGTTTGGAACACTTGCTCGAAATTTTCAGCATTATTTACGATAAATACTTTGATTCCTGCATCACGCAGCTGTTGTAAACCTTGTTCAGCAAATGAAGCGCTTGATTCGTGCGCTAACACAAGGTTCGGGTTTAATGAAATTATCTTTTCAACATTAAACTCCATGCCGCCAATTTTTTCTGTATTCAGCACTTCTTCAGGGTAGTTATCAAAATCAGTCACACCAACAACGGTTTCTCCACGACCTAACGCATACAAGATCTCAGTGTTACTCGGAATTAAAGTAACGATTCTTTCTGGTACTTCTTCCAACACAACCTCATAATCGAGGGCATCCGTCACTGTTACAGGAAAAGCTGGTTGCGCTGCTTCCTCTTCTGCTGGTTCAGTAACTGGATCAGTTGTTGCTGTACTTTCTTCACTCTTCGTTTCTTCTTGGGCAGGTTCTTTCACATCGCTGCAGCCTGTCAGAATTCCAAAAAATAATAAAAATGGCAACATCCATAAAAACAGCTTCTTTTGCATCATGTTTCCCCCTATATATTTTTTCATGTTAAAAAGTCCTCTTAGCATGCTTGGGTGAGCAAAACGTATAAACGCGCTTCATACAAGTTCGTTTAACCCCCCCGCGCTAAATTAAAAAACATCTCCTAATTGCAAGGAGATGTTGTATGTTAGACTACAGCAGCCATGTGTACACAAATGTATACACACACGTCCGACATACACCTCCCTATCCTCGTAGGTTATTTGGTGCACTAAAACTAGGCAGGTCTCCTGGCTCATGGTCATTGCTTGCTGCTCCTTCCCATACTAGCTTGTACAGTGGTTTCTGGCAGCTCACTCGCATTTACAGTGGCGGGACCGCGTTGGAATTTCACCAACTTCCCTATTAAGTCTTCGATTTAAGAAGACACCTAATTTCATTCCAAATATTTTGTTTTTTCGACTAACATTGATTATACACTAGTATTTGGATATTTCTAGTGTTTTTCTTAAATAAAAGACATACACAAATAGTTACACAGTTTGTTAAAAGAGAGAATGTCGGAAAACATATTTAATAGTATAGTAAGGGTCTATTTTGGAACATATCACCTAAACTAGGAATGGCTTAAAAAAGTTAGTTTAACAGCTACAGCACATGATGATACAATTTCTTCTCGACATGAGCTGCATAACAATACATATCATATACTAATCTTTGAGCATTCCACATAATAAGAATATAACTACTAAAGCATTAGGACCACAGAAGGTGGACGTGAAGGCGATTTTTCATAGAACTAATCGCCTCCCTCCAGCTGTTTTAAAAAGCATCATATTTTTAAAAAATTATTACAAAATACACAGTACTTTATTTTCAAATTAATTTCTTATAATAACAAATATTATATAAAGAATATATGCAACGACTAGAAACATTCCTTCAAATTTCCCAATTTTAAAGTTTGTTCTTGAAAAGATAAGCAATATAACTGTTAGTAAAATCATAATAAAAATATCAACTATTATCTTACTATTTACAGTGAGTGGATGGATGACTGCAGTAGTTCCAAGTACAAATAAAATATTAAAGATGTTACTTCCTACGATATTACCTAAAGCTATTTCACTTTCTTTCTTTACCGCAGCAGTAATAGATGTTATCAATTCTGGTAAAGACGTCCCTACTGCTACAATAGTTAAACCAACTAAAGTTTCACTCATTCCAAAGAACAGTGCAATTTCAGTTGCATTATTTACAACTAACTCTCCACCCAATATAATTCCAACAAGACCACCAATAGTAAGTGAAATATTCTTGCCCCATGAAGTGGACTCCTGTCCTTTATTTTCCTCCTTAATCTTTTCTCGATTATTCCTTGCGACTTCAAATATATAGTACAAAAAAATGATGAAAAAAAGTAAAATAACTAAGCCGTCTCCTCTTGTAATCAGGTTTTCACTGACAGCTTGAAGTGTGACATCACTAACTAAAATCAGTAAAGCAATACTAGCTAACAACGTAAATGGAATTTCTTTTCTAATCGTTTCGCTTTCCACTTTTAATGGGTTAATTAATGCAGCCACTCCCACTACTAAAGTAATATTAAAAATATTACTACCCACAATATTTCCAATGGCTACTCCAGCATTTTCTTCTAATGCAGCAATAATACTTACTGTTGCTTCTGGAGAACTCGTTCCGAACGCTACAATAGTTAGGCCAATTAATAACGGAGAAACATGAAATGCTCGTGCAATGTTTGAAGAACCATCCACAAAAAAATCCGCACCTTTAATCAATAATACAAAGCCCAAAATTAATAAAATATAAACCACTTTTTTACCCTCTTTCATATTATTACTAATAGTATTTTCCTTAAAGGCATTAAAATACCCTTTTTCATTAACACCTAAACGGTTCAAAAATTATCGTGAATATAACACCATAATAAAAAAGCCACAAGGTTCTTTATGCGAGAACCTTGTGGCTTCTTTGTTTTTACTGATAACGATGTTGATCAGTCATATTATGTTGTGGATATGGATTTTGATTATATGTGTACATCATGTTTTGGTTCATTTGTTGGTTCATCATTTGTTGGTTCATCTGAGACTGCTGATTTCCTTGCATAAATTGCTGCTTCACCTGTTGAACATCCTGATGACTGGCTTTGGACGCTGGCGTATAATAATTGCGTTGTAAAGCAGCTTGATAAACCTCCCACTGCTTTTGTTCATCTTGGTTACGAATTTGCACGAATGTGTCGCGAAGCTGTTTATTATCGGATTGTGCAATGACTTGTGCATAGCTTCCTAAACTTGCATTTAACTGTGATAAATAATCAGCGACCATATCCTTTTCATTTAACATGTTATCTTCCTCCTATCCTAAGAATGACATAAGCTGTTGTTGTGTTTGACGTGCACTTTGTGCGTGTCTTTGAAGCATGTTTTTAATCTGTGGGTCATGGCATTGTTGAGCATATGTATCTAATTTTGTAGCAAGTGTTTCATGCCCACCTATCATGTGACGTAGATTTTGAAGTTCAAGTTCATTTAAATGTGACATGCTGGATATCCCTCCTTCATTTAGTACAAATTTACTTTTTGTCTAATAAGGAGATATTATGCTAGTTGATTAATGAATATTTCACGACATTTTTCTACCCCTGATATGAGTATGTTCGAGTACCCTTTATACCTGGCACCACTTTAAATACACCACCCGTATACGGATATTTTTCTAATTGCTCTTTTGTCATTTCTCCTCTAGCTGTTGTAACGAATAGCTCACTTAAATCGTCTCCACCGAAGGCACATGACGTTACATTCAAAGCAGGTATAGAAATCGAATCTAACTGTGTACCAGAAGAAGGATCCCATCTTGAAATTTGCGCCCCACCCCAATGCGCAATCCATAGCATACCTTCCTCGTCTATTGTCATTCCATCAGGCATCCCCTCTGTCTCTTCTGAAAAACTAATAACAGTAGTAGGATTCGATATATGCGCTTGTTCTATGTCAAAATCAAACCGAACAACGCAACGTGTAGGCGTATCGATATAATACATATAACGGTTATCAGGTGACCACGCTAATCCGTTTGAAATACTTACGTTTTCCCATTTCGTAGCTACCTTATGGTCAGTGTCTAAGCAATATAAGGCACCTTGTCCTTTTTTAAAAGAACGATCCATTGTCCCTGCCCAAAATCTCCCCATTTCATCACATTTGCCATCATTAAAACGATTGTTCGGTAAGTGTGACTCAGGGTCAGCAATCGCTTTTGTTTCCTCTGTTTCTAAGTTTAATATGTAAAAGCCGTCCTCTGCTGCCACTATCACTTCATTTTCATTACGCGGCACAACCGCCCCGATCATTTGACTTACGGATATACTCCGGTTTATATTTGTCACCGAGTCATACACATGTACATACTTCCCTTCAATATCAACCCAGTACAAACGCTTTGTCTGTTTATCCCAACAAGGTCCCTCACCAAGCTTCGCCTTTGCATCTATTACCAATTCAACGATATGAGCCATAGTTATTCCTCCCTATAAGCTAAGTGTACGTCGTCCCATGTTGCATTTCTACCACTTTTGTGTCGATTATCTACAGGTTTCGTGTCGATATTCTACCACTTCTGTGTCGAATATCTACCAGTTCCGTGTCGATTATTACCACTTCTGTGTCGATATTCACCAATTTGACATATTCTTGCATCAATCTTCAGCGCACTGTCAACCTTACAATAATAAAAAAGCTACAAAATCCCCGTCGGAATCTTGTAGCTTTTACATTAAGCGGCCACATCTCTCTTTTTAAAGATGAACCATGACATACCCATAAATAAAACAAAATATATTACTAACATGATGACCGAGAACCCCATGGATGTACCTTCAAAAAGTGGTGTGTTTGTTAAATATTGTGTTAAATCTGTATTTGAAAATAAAAAGTATTTGCCCCAATTTTGATTAAGCTGGCTAAGTAGCATAGCGATGCTTGTGCCTGTAAATAAAATGAATATTGATAACCCAATTGCTAAGGCACTATTTCTAAAGATAGTAGAAATCATAAAGGCTATAGTAACAATCATAATAAGCTGGATCGACTGTAAGCCGTATGTTTTTAATGCATATCCAATCATGTTTCCTTCCTGTACAATGCCACTTTGGTCTACATAAAGGAATGGAGCACTAGCTTCACTAAATCCAAACAAAATGCCACCTAACACAAATGATGTCGAGAATAACAGTCCGAGCATAAACACGGCATACAACAGTGTAGTGATATACTTAGAAATCAATATTTTTATTCTGTTAAACGGCCTAATTAAAAGCATTTTAACCGTACCTGCAGAAAACTCCTCCGCTACAATACTGCCTCCTACAATAGCTGCAAACAATGTCACTAATTGAATAAAGTACAGGCTCATTTGTAATGTAATGCCCCATACTGTCGTAGTCATAGGCATGATGTCATTGTCTACTCTGTATTGATTTAGTTGAATTTCTCGTTCCATCTCTGCAAGGGCTTCTGCTGGCACCATATTTCTTACTGATTCCAATTCAACTTGCTGCATCTCTATTTGACTTTGCATATCTTTCTTCCAATCGGCTGGATTCGATACTACTTTTGTAACTGCAATTGCAATCAAAATACCGACTAGTAATATTCCGACCATGACCCATGTACTTATCTTTGAATATAGTTTCATATTCTCATTACTTATTAATTTAAACAATGCCCTCACCTCTTGTAATTTCTAGGAATCTATCCTCTAATGTTTTTGTTGCTGGACGAATACCGTACACCGAAACATCTGCTAATGTAAGCAGCTTATTTACCCTCGCTACCTCCTCAAAGGTGATTTGTATTTCTAACCCTTCATTAACGATGGTGACATCATAATCTACTAAAATTTCCTTTGCTTTCTCCGGATTTTGCACCGTGAATAAATACGGATACGCCTTCTTCTCTTTTGTCAATTGCACACTTACATTATTCGAATGACGCTCTTCTCTCGTAATGTCTTGAATTGAAACGAGCGCACCATTTTGAATAATTGCTACACGGTCACACATAAGCTCCATTTCTGATAAAAGGTGACTAGAAACAAGAACAGAAATCCCCTCTGATTTAGCCAGTGTCCGTAAATAGTCGCGCAGTTCACGAATACCTGCTGGATCAAGTCCGTTTGTTGGCTCATCGAGAATAAGCAATGAAGGTTTGTGTAATAAAGCTTGTGCAACACCAAGTCTTTGTCTCATACCTAATGAGTATGTCTTAACCTTATCGTGGATACGTTTTTCTAACCCTACTAGCTTAATAACTTCTTCAATGCGCTCTTTTGAAATTCCCTTATACATGTTGGCGAAGTGAACCAAGTTCTTATACCCAGATAAATACTTATACATTTCTGGGTTTTCGACTATCGCTCCCACTTTCTTCATGGCCTCTTCGAAATTTTTCTGTACACATGTTCCATCTATTAAAATCTGACCCGAAGTAATCTGCATAAGCCCTACCATCATACGTATTGATGTTGTTTTCCCCGCACCATTAGGACCTAGGAACCCAAACACCTCTCCTCTCATCACCTCAAAAGAAAGGGCATTGATGATTGTTTTTCCCTTAATTGTCTTTGACACGTTTTTTAGCTGTAATACTGAATTTGACATTGTACAATCCTCGCTTCCATTGATTATCTGTCAACATCATACCCCGGTCACAGCCATATACATAAGTAACGCTAGTCATATCATAAGTCATATATTCTCCTACTCTTTCATATGACCAACACCTGATTTTCCCCTATATATTTACAAAAAATTATAAAAAATATAGTTTCTGTATAACGATTCGTCTGTTAAAATTATGAAGCAATATATTTTACCTATAAGGATGGGCATTACATGAATTCAATAAGAAAATGGATGTGGATTGATTACGTATTAACATTCGTTCGATTATTTTTCTATGGTACTGGTATTGTTTATTTTAGTAGTAACCCTTCAGAAATGGGGATGGATGAGGCATTTTTCTTTTTATGGTTTTTCTTATGTGTGTTTGCCCCACACCTTTTCTGGAATCCTCGCTATATTCACGATGTATTGTTCGCAATAACGGAGTTTCTTTTAGTAGGGAGTTTTTATATATACTTCACTTTCTTCTTAAAGACATCATCCGGGTTTACCTTGCTTATGATGCCTGCACTCGTCATTGGTTTTATCGCAAGGAAACATACGCTTATCTTTAGTCCCATCATCTTACTGATCTTGACAGCATGTGTGGTTTACCTAGATATCGCTTTCGTTGATGTTCTTAATAATCTATTTGTGTTAATTATGCTTTTTACCTTTGGGTATATGTTTAATCGTCTGCTACACACACAAAGTACGATGAAAAAACTATTAGAGGAAAATGAAGAGCAAACAACAATCATTCATACGCAAAATAGAGCATTAGAGCAATATGCTAACAAAGTAGAGGAACTTACTCTAGAGTCTGAACGAAACAGAATTGCTGGAGAACTACATGACACCGTTGGTCATACCTTTACATCTGTTATCGTTGGAATTGATGCAGCAATCTACCTTATAGATTACTCCCCCGAAACGGCAAAAGAGAGATTAGAAAAATTACGTAATGCTACAAAAACTAGTCTTCAGGAGGTACGTGCACAAATACATAACATGGCCCGTGAAGATGAACAGCTATCACTCTCTAGTAAACTCGAAAACCTTGCAAAAGAGTTTTCCGAGTATACGAACACAGAGGTGTCTGTGCAAACAACAGGAAGAGAATATACCGTCACTCGTTCAATCGGCATTATACTAAATCGTTGTTTACAAGAGGCTTTGACGAATGCTAAAAGACATGGAGAAGCAACTAAAGTAACTGTGTTGCTGTATTTTAACATGACAGAAATTCGCTTAATCGTTCATGATAACGGGAAAGGCAACGAGGAGCTACAATTTGGTTTTGGTCTACAAATGATGAAAGATCGATTATCGTTAGTAAACGGAGAGCTCACTGTTAAATCAGATGAAGCGACAGGTACACTTTTAACATGCATTATACCTATAAAAGAGGAGGGTCAATATGAGTCAAATAAAGCTATTGTTAGTGGATGACCAAGAGTTAATTAGAGAAAGCTTACATATCATTTTAGCAATGGAAGAGGATTTTAATTTAATCGGATCCGTCACGAACGGCAAAGAAGCAATAAAAGCTTGTGAAACACAACAACCTGACGTTATCTTAATGGATATTAATATGCCTGTTATGGATGGCATTGAAGCAACTAAAGCTATAAAAGACAGATGGCCAGACGTTCAAATAATTATTCTAACTACATTTGAGGAAGTTCAATATGTAAAAACAGCACTAAGCTATGGAGCCGAAGGATATTTATTAAAAGCGATTCATCCTAAAGATTTAGCTGCTAGCATCCGCCTCGTTCATCGTGGTGAAACATTGATAAATCAAGGCTTGGCAAAGCAACTTCTTGCTAACATCCCTAACGATAATAAAGAAGAATCTCTGTTTAAAAGGTACGGGTTATCCGAGCGAGAAGGACAAATTTTGCAAGCCATCGCAAATGGTTTAAGCAACCGTGAAATCTCTCAGAAGCTTTTTTTAACAGAAGGGACAGTAAAAAATTACGTTTCAAAAATATATGTGAAGCTAGATGTAAATGACCGGATCGGCGCACTAAATAAGTTAAATGAAAAGTGAAATATTGGAGATTGGGAACTTTCCTAGGGGCACGCTTTAACAGCCTGATCGGGATTTTCCCATTTTTTTATGGATTAGAAAGGGTGCAAGGGCTATAAATAGCTTCATTGGCTTCCCTTTTTCTTTAACTGTATGACTTTATTTATGACGCACTTCACTATCCAATGTGACTTTAAAAAGATATATTGAATGCATTAACAACAGGGCACAGGCTAGCGAACATTAAATAGTATAGATAAGAGTTCTCTAATCACCTACTCACCTTCTCTATAGAGAGAAAGGACTATACAAGATAAATGCTAGCTGAGCTGCGAATATATAATTTTTTTCTTTCTCATACGTTTAGAAGGGACTGTTATTTATGAGAACTTTAGAGTTGGCTTACATTGCATTTGTTGTTTTAGCAGCCTTAATGTTTTTTGCTTTACCGAGAAAAATAATGCTCTTTCACTATTTAGCCAATATAGGAATCTTATGTTTGGTTGTTACACACCTTCTATTTGAAGGGTATCGATGGCAGATGATTCCTGCCTATATTCTAGGGAGTTTTGTAGTTTATATCATTTTGACGAGACCTCAGTTCTCCACTTTATGGTCACGTGTAGTGATATCATTTTTTTTAATTATATGGGTGCCAGTCGCTATCCTACTTCCGATTATTGTGCCTATTTTTACTTTACCAGAGCCTTCAGGAATTTATGATGTAGCAAAGGTTTCGTATCATCTGAAAGATCCGACACGTAAGGAAGTAGCCACAACAGATCAAACTGACACACGTGAACTCCCTGTTTCCATTTGGTATCCAACCGAGGATTCCTCAGCAGCATTAGTACCGTATGTAAAGATGACACCAAAAGTAAAAGAAGCGATCGCTAATCACTATCAAATTCCATCTTTCTTTCTATCTTACTTAAGTGATGTAACAACAAATAGTTTTACATCTGGTGCAGTTGCTGAATCTGAGCAAAGGTTCCCTGTCGTTTTGCTTTCACACGGATTACCTGGTAACAGCTCGATGATGACTAGCATAGCTGAAAACCTTGCAAGTAACGGCTTCATTGTAGCCGCCATTGACCATACGTATTACTCTAATCTCACTATTTTACCAGACGACAAAGTAATTTTTTCTACAGCAGCCCTTCCAAACCCACTAGAACTCGAAGAGTGGGATAACATTATTTCATCTGTGTGGATGAAAGATCAGCAACAAGCCCTTGATTTCATATTAAACTCTCTGCAATATGATCCTTTATTTGCAGGTACACTCAATGTCGAAAAAGTCGGGGTTCTCGGACACTCCTTTGGTGGTGCAGCAGTATTTCAAACATTATTAACGGACGAACGGATAAAAGCTGGTGTCAATATGGACGGTACTTTTTTCGGCCATGTTCAAGAGGGAGCAGATACAAAAAAACCTTTTTTATTCATGAAAGTGAAAGAAGAACAAGCAAGTCTTACATTAACACCTACTCAGGAAGAACTAGCAAGCTTAGGCTTAACTTTACAGCAATTCAACGAGTTAAATAGCAAGCTAGAAAATAGAAAACAAATTTTCTCACATTATGGTGGGTACGAGGCAGTTTTTACCGATCTTAAGCATTTAAGCTTCAATGATTTCTATATGTTTAGCCCCATTTTACAAATTGTAGATAAAGTACATGTACGTGAAGATTCTAGTATGATTAACTGGCTTCTTGTCCAATTTTTTAATAAAACATTATATGATATGACAGAGACAGTTTTCGATACTCGCGACATCCCATATAGTCGCCTCACTATTACATCTCTTCAAAGCCCAAACACTCCGTAATGAGTGTTTGGGCTTTTTTATGATGCAACTACCCTTTTAGTTAGTTTCAACACAATATTGTTATGACTTTTTTAGTGATTGTAGTTACTACAGCGTAGTGACTTTATTTTTTTATAGTAAATGTAACGAAACAATTAGGAGGAATGAAACACATGGAATTACAAACAACAAAACGAATGAACCTATGGAAAAAAATACTTTTAGGTATATGCAGCTTTTTGATTTTTCTTGTAGCTGCGGGAGTGGTCTACGAAGCTGTCTCAAGCTATATCGGTGTCAAACAATCACCTCCACCAGGAAAACTAGTAAATGTAGGTGACTTTGATCTTCACATTCATAAGCAAGGTAGTGGATCACCAACTATTATTCTAGAAACAGCAAGTGGATCTACTGCAAACGTATGGAATGATATCCCGAAAGAACTAGCTAAATTTACTACAGTCGTAACATATGACCGTGGTGGCTATGGGTGGAGTGAAAAAGCAACAACGGAACGTACCGGTGAGAATATCGTGAAAGAGCTTTATACGGCCTTAAAGAAAGAAAACATTGAAGGGCCATATATCGTAGCGGGTCATTCATTAGGTGGCATGTACACAAGATTGTTTGCACAAACATACAGTGATGAGGTGGAAGGAATCGTTCTAATAGACGCAAGACACGAGGATTATTCAAAGGAAACAAACCCTATCCTTCTTGCAGCTGGTTTTGATCCAGTTTTATCCGGCTATCCTGCAAAGCATATTTTAACTTTATTAAAACAAACAGGTGTTATTCGCTTATTAAACATGGGAAACCCTGAAATGGAAGAATCTATAAATATTGAACTGCGCCCCAAATTTTTCGAAGCGAGAGAAGCCGAATTAAGAGACATGGCTGTAACAGAAGATGCCATCCGTAATCAATCATTAGGTGACATACCTTTACGAATTTTAACACATGGGCAGCCAGAAGATTTAACATTAGTAGGATTGACTCAAGAGCAATCACAAATAATGGAAGATGTGTGGCAACAACAACAAGAACAAACACTTCAAATCTCTTCGAACAGTCAATTGATCGTCGCCAAAAACAGTGGTCATTATATTATCCATGATGAACCGCAGTTAGTAATAGATGTAATTAAAGATGTCGTTGATCAGATTAAATAAAAAACTGGGTGCTCGATGTCTATTTCTTGTTCAGATGGTCAGTTAATTTAAAAACGAAAGGACAGTATAACGTGAAAATAAAAAATATACTCGCATGGACATTTTATCTACTTGTAATTGTTGGCGTCATATATGCGAACCATGTTATGACCCCCGAAGC
Organism: Bacillus sp. HMF5848; assembly: GCF_003944835.1. Taxonomy (GTDB): domain Bacteria; phylum Bacillota; class Bacilli; order Bacillales; family HMF5848; genus HMF5848. The sequence continues at coordinate 432,183 of NZ_RWIV01000001.1, read as the reverse complement.
TCATGTTCCAAAAAAGGAAGACACAGCACCAACCGAATTTTCAGCAGAATATGCCCTGGAACATATTCAAAAAATAGCACAGCAACCTCGTCCAGCAGGGTCAGCTTATAATAAAGAAGTACGGCAGTATATTAAATCACAAATTGAAGGACTTGGCTTTGTGGTAAATGAAGGTTTTCATACCGTTAAACATAAGTATGAGGATCGCATGATTGACGTTTATAATATAACTACTACAATAAAAGGAACCGATAACACGGGCGAAATTTTGTTCATGTCTCATTATGATTCAGTTGATGAAGGCCCTGGGGCAAATGACAATGCACAAGGTGTCGCCATTATGATAGAAACATTGAAAATATTAAAGAACTCTGCACCTTTAAAAAATGATGTCACCTTTTTCTTTACCGATGGTGAAGAATATGGAGTCTTAGGTTCAACAGCGTATGCGAAGAGCAATAACCTCGAAGACATCGGATTAGTCGTAAACCTAGAAGCACGGGGCAATAAAGGAAAATCTATGCTATTTGAAACAAACGAAAACAATTATGAAATAGTTAAAGAATATCTTGCTGCCTCATCAAAACCGTATGGATATTCCTTCTTAAATGACATTTACAAACTATTGCCTAACTACACAGATTATGAACCTTTTAAAAAAGAAGGTGTAAAAGGTTTGAATTTTTCTTACAACGAAGGCTTTGAGGTATATCATAACGCAAGTGATACCATAGAAAGTGTTACACTATCCTCAGTTCAGCATAATGGATTATACGCAACAGAACTAGCCGAGCATTTTGGAAACATTGATTTCCAATCAAAACAAACCGAAGAAAAAGCTGTCTACTTCAACCTCTTTGGTTATCACACTGTGATGTATAAGGCAGATTACAACCTGATTTTGAGCGGTATAGCTCTCGTATTAACTATCTTAGTTTTTCTTTTAGCGATAAAAAAGCAAGTCATTTCCGTTACCAACATTAGAACTTGGCTTATAACTGCCGTTGTGTCTATGATAGCCATCTTCTTTATGGCAACATTAATAATAGCCTGTATCGCAGTTTATCAGTTATTTTCGCTCGTAGCAGTTTTAATTCCGATTGCCATAGGGCTTTTAGTAGTAACTATTATGACGTTTGTTTCCCGTAAATTCAAGCTAGTTAGCAAGCTTGCAAACAGAGTTAAGATACTTACTATACTAGATATTATACTAGCAAATTTACTAATAGGATTTGTTTTAACAGGGTTATGTACGTTGTATTTACCTAACTCTCACTACTTGTTCGCTATTACTGTAATTCTACAATCCTTTACTTTAAGTATTCAACTAGCTTGTAACGCTAAAGGAACGGTTGCATTTCTTATGTCTTTCGTGTATATCATTCCAGCTACACTTATACTGTTCCCGTTACTATATGTCATTGGCCTTAGCGGTGGGATAGTATCTTCTCCATTTGTTATCATGGTGTTATTCATTACGGTGCCGTATGTGCTACCACTTAACTTTAGGTTTCAGTCAAAAGCAATTCAACATAATACGAAAATGCCTGTCCATCATTGATGTCAGGCATTTTTTATGATTGAAACACGTCACAATCTACTATTCTTCATTTTATTTTTTAAACAGTAAATTTTCTCACACGTTGCTGCAGCAGCAAGTATTTGAAAAGGGTAATCTTATTTTATGCTTCTTCCTCATTCATTCTTTAATCAAAAAAACTGCAGGGCTAACAACCCTACAGTTCCCTTTTTATTGATCCCGCTCTTCCTTGTTCACAGGCTTCTTTGTTAACTCATTCGTTAATTGATCGACACTTGCTTTTATGTTTCCTTTTCCTGAGAAGTTCTCTAACAAGTCTTTCACATCAATACCTGATGAAGCTTTCAATGACTCTTGTAATGTTGACATTAAGTTCGTCGCGTATGACGTTACCTTGTTGGCACCGCCACCTTCGCCGCTACCAGTGTCCACAACTGTAATTTTATCAATATTAGAAAGTGGTGTAGCCACTTGCTTCGCGTATTCAGGCAGCATTCTCACAATCATATCGAGAACAGCCGCTTGACCGTATTTCTCGAATGCTTCGGCGATCTTTTGTTTTGCTTCTGCTTCAGCAAGACCTTTAAGACGAATAACCTCTGCTTCTGCTTCCCCTTGTGCACGTTCTGCATCAGCTTTTGCAAGACCATCGATTCGAACCTTTTCTGCTTCAGCTTTCGCCATTGCTTCAATACGGTATTTTGTGGCATCTGCTTGTGCCATTTCCTTAGCCTTTTCTGCAGCTGCCGATTGTTCAACAGAGTAACGGTCGGCATCGGCTTTCTTTTTCACTTCTGAATCGTATTGCTTTTCGCGACGTAAAATCTCTTTTTCCTCTAACTCTATTTGCTTTTGACGCTCAATAATTCTAATTTGCATTTGTTGCTCAGTAACTTCCTGCTTCGATCTTGCTTCCTCTAAGGCATAGGCTTGGTCAGCACGCGCCTTTGCGTTATCTTGTTCGCGACGATATTCCGCCACTTTAAGTTGATTGATTTTTTCCGCTTCAGCAATTTCTGTTGCACGTTCTAGCTCTGCACGTTTGGCATCTTTATCTGCTTCCGCACGCTTGATACGTGTTTCTTTATCCGCTTCGGCTGTTGCAATATCCGCATCACGCTTAACTTGTGCGATACGTGGTTTACCAAGCGACTCAAGATATCCATTTTTATCCCGAACATCTTTTATTGTAAATGAAACGATAATAAGGCCCATTTTTGCAAGGTCTTGAGAGGCAACACGTTGTACCTCTTGTGAAAACTTTTCACGATTTTTATAGATTTCTTCTACCGTCATCGAACCTAAGATCGAGCGTAAATGACCTTCTAACACTTCACGAGCTTCGTTTTCAAGGTCCTCTTTCTTTTTCCCTAAAAATTGCTCAGCTGCGGTGGCGATGTCGCCTATGGAACTACCAATTTTGATGATTGCTGTTCCGTCAGCCATAACTGGTACACCTTGTTCTGTGTACACTTCTGGTGTTTGTACATCTAGTTTAATAGAAAGTAAGCTTAACGGCTCAGCTTGCTGGAATACCGGAAGAACGAATGTACCGCCACCGCGAACTATTTTCACTTTATTTCCAGCTTCATCGATATTTACATTTTTTCCACCTAAATAGCTTCCTGTTACGATTAACGCTTCATCTGGCCCTACCGTACGGTAGCGTGCGACAAACACAGCAATAAGCGCGATAAGTAAGACCGCAACAACTGCAATAATAGCAATAATAATAGTGTTCATAAAAGCCTCCTAAGATAAAGTTTCATATGGAGTAACTTGTAGTACTCCGTTTTTCACATCTACAATCAACACATCGTGTCCATAAGGAATTTCTACATTTTCAAAGCTTTGCGCAGACTTTGAGATTGTGCCTGAGCTACTCTTGATAACAACCTCCCCGAACCCATCGACTGGAATACCGGTAATGACCGAGCCAATTCGTCCCTTTAGATCATCATCAGAATACGTTAGAGATGCCTCCGCCGACTTTAACGGGATAAAAACGAAAAAGTGCAGTAGGACCGCAATGATAAATGCTATACCAAAAGCTATGACAATCGACATAAAATCAGAAAACGCTGTAAATCTTACAAATATATAGCCACTAGCAAAAAAGATAGATAAAAACGATAGGATGAGAGATGGATTTAAAAAGTCAAATGGGATCCAGTCAAAAAAGCCATCTAGTATATCAGATAATAATATATAAATAACAGTGGTAGCGCCGGCTATTATGAGCCCCCATAAAAAAATTGATTCCATCATGATTCATCCTTCTCTTTTTTAAGTTTTGCTAGCTCGGTATCAACCGTTTCTTCAAGCTCTACACTATGAAAGTCTTTTCCTAAGCTTTGTGAATATTGTCGCTTCATGTCAGCTAATTCAGCATCCGCTTCTACTTGAAGCACCTGCTGCTCAAGGGTTTCTATTTGCTTCTTTACCGCTTTTTCTTGAAGATTAGCCATATCTCGGTTCACTTGTGTTTTTAAGTTTGCCAAATGTTCCTGCGACTTCAACGTTTTAAGTTGCAAGCTTGTTTCTGCATAGTCATGCTTTAAATCTCTAAGCTTATTAGAAAGCTCTTCAGCAACCGTTTTAGTATCTTTATATAGCTTTGTTAATTGCTCCAGGTTATTTTGCACCTGAACCTTATCAGATAAAGCACGTCTTGCCAAATTTTCATTATTCTCTTCCAAGGCGCGTATCGCTTGAGATTGCCTTGCATCTATTCGCTGCTTTGCATCCATTACATCTCTTTGCAGACGTTTTTCTTCTGCAATCGTTTTCGCAACCTGCTTTTCTAGCTCTCGAATCTGATTATTCAGCTGCATCAAATACTCTTCAATGAGAATAACAGGATTATTTTTTTCTCCACCAATACGAAATAAGTTTTTCAGAATATCCTTCATCTCACGTCACGCACCCTCCTTTAATAAGTCTGCATTACTATGTACGAATAGCTCTATAGGTTGGTTTCAAATTTTTGTAAAAGTAATGGTGGGTTTTGTTAGGATGGATAATTGAACGTGTAAATATTTTATTGGGGGCTAAGCATTTGTTAACCACTGGCATATAAATGGTCTTCTAGTACTAAGATTATTGTGGTTTTGCTTTAATTAGGTACAGAGTCGACACAGAATGGGTAGTTATTCGACATGAATAGGGTACGTATTCGACACCAAATGAGAACGTAGTCGACACGAAACGGTGTTAGCTCGACAGGTGTTTGGTCAGAAGCCTCAACACTTATCAGAACGTTCTCCATCAAAAAAAGAGACATTACTCAACGAAAGAGTAACATCTCCTATCCACGCTCTATCTTTTTTCTAACTCTTCATTCAACAATTTATTTACCATTGGTGGGTTGGCTTGGCCGCGTGTAGCTTTCATAATTTGCCCTACTAAAGATGCGGCTGCTTTTGTTTTCCCATTTTTATAATCATCAATAATTTTCGGATTCGCGTCCAAAACTTCATTAATGATTGGCAGTAGCTGTGCAGGATCAGAAATTTGCACAAGGCCTTGTGCCTCGACAATTTCCTTCGCATCGCCACCTTTTTCAACGAGTTCTTTAAATACTTTTTTCGCTATTTTTGATGATATTGTTCCGTCCTCAATGAGCTTTATCATACCAGCTAACGATTTTGGTGTGAGCGCCACCTCATGAAGCTCTTTTCCTTCGGCATTTAAGTAAGCTAACAACTCACCCATTATCCAGTTTGAAGCCTGTTTCGCATCAGCACCTGCCGCTACCGTTGCTTCAAAAAAGTCGGCACTCTCTTTTGTGATTGTTAAAATGCTCGCATCATATGCTGGCAGTCCTAGCTCCTCTATATATCGCTTACGACGTACATCGGGAAGCTCTGGAATCTCAGCACGAATACGCTCGCGCCACTCGTCATCAATATGCAATACGACTAAATCTGGTTCAGGGAAGTAGCGGTAGTCATCTGATCCTTCTTTTGTACGCATTAAAATTGTTTTTTTCGTAGCTTCATCGAAACGTCGTGTTTCTTGATCAATCTTACCACCGGCTAATAACACTTGCTCCTGACGACGTTCTTCATACTCTAAGCCTGCTTTAACAAACGCAAACGAGTTAAGGTTTTTCAATTCTGTCTTCGTCCCAAGCTCTTCCTGCCCAACAGGACGCAGTGAAATGTTAGCATCACAACGAAGTGAGCCTTCCTCCATTTTACAATCGGATACACCTGTGTACTGAATGATTGCTTTTAATTTTTCTAAATAAGCATAAGCCTCTTCAGGTGAACGCAAATCAGGCTCTGAGACAATTTCAATCAATGGTGTTCCTTGGCGATTGTAGTCAACTAATGAATAACCAAAACCTGAATGTGTTAGCTTGCCTGCATCCTCTTCCAAATGTAAACGCGTAATACCAATACGCTTTGTTTCGCCGTTCACTTCTATATCGATCCAACCGTTTTCTCCGACAGGCTGATCAAATTGCGAGATTTGATACGCCTTTGGGTTGTCGGGATAAAAATAGTTTTTTCTATCAAACTTTGTGACAGGAGCAACTTCACAATTTAGAGCCATCGCAGCCTTCATCGCAAACTCGACTGCTTTTTTATTCACAACTGGCAGCACACCTGGGTACCCTAAATCAATAACTGTTGTATTCGTATTTGGCGCAACCCCAAAGTCTACAGGGCTACTAGAAAAAATCTTTGATTTTGTTTTTAGCTCAACGTGAACCTCTAGACCAATTACCGTTTCAAATGACATTTTCTTTCACCCCTTTTATAATTGTGGTCTCGCTTTATGAAAATCAGTTGCTTGTTCAAATGCATGTGCCACTCGATATACTGTACTTTCATCAAAGTGCTTGCCAATAATTTGTAACCCAACAGGCAGTCCATCTACCAATCCACATGGAACAGAAATACCTGGCACACCCGCTAGATTTACCGGAATTGTAAGAATATCATTGGCATACATCGTCATAGGGTCGCTCATATTCTCATCAATTTTAAAGGCTGGTGTGGGAGCTGTTGGACCAATAATCACGTCGTATTTCTCAAAAACAGTTTCAAAATCCTGCTTAATCAATGTACGTACCTTCTGTGCTTTTTTGTAGTATGCATCATAATAGCCCGAGCTTAACGCATATGTTCCGAGCATGATACGTCGCTTCACTTCTTCTCCGAATCCTTCACTGCGACTCAGCTTGTACATGTCCAATAAGTTCTTGCCATTGTCAGAGCGATATCCATATCGAACACCGTCAAAGCGTGCTAAATTTGAAGATGCCTCTGAAGATGCTAATAGGTAATACGTTGCTAGACCATATTTAGAATGTGGTAGAGATACTTCCTCCCACTCTGCACCAAGGCCTTCAAGTACTTTTAACGCAGCCATAATTTTTTCTTTTACGGCAGCATCCACACCTTCTCCGATGTACTCTTTCGGAACAGCAATTTTCAATCCCTTAACATCTCCTGTTAAGCTGGATAAGAAGTCCGGCACTTCTACATGTGCTGATGTTCCGTCCATAGGATCAACCCCACATATTGCTTGTAAAAGAAAGGCATTGTCCTCAACCGTTCGGGATAGTGGGCCGATTTGATCTAAAGAAGATGCAAATGCTATTAAACCGTAACGTGACACTCGTCCATATGTAGGCTTTAACCCGACAATTCCACAATAGGCAGCTGGTTGGCGTATAGAACCACCTGTATCAGACCCTAATGAAAATGGCACTTCACCCGCCGCTACAGCAGCAGCTGATCCACCACTAGATCCGCCAGGTACACGGTCTAAATCCCATGGATTACGTGTCTTTTGAAAACCAGAGTTCTCCGTCGATGAACCCATCGCAAACTCATCCATGTTCAGCTTTCCGATGATTATCGCATCTGACTGACGTATCCGAGCTGCTGTTGTTGAGTCATATATCGGATCGAAATTATGTAATATTTTACTAGCTGCTGTTGTTCGTAATCCTTCGGTTACAATATTATCTTTAAGTCCAATCGGCATTCCATAGAGCAGGCCGTGCTCCTTTTGTTTTGACTCATCAAGTTCTTTTGCTTTCACATACGCTTGCTCTTCATTTAGTGTTAAAAATGCTTTAACATCCCCGTCCACTTGTTTAATTCGTTTAAAAGATTCATCCACTAAATCGGTTACTGTAATCTCACTTTTATGCAATAACCCTTTAAGCTCAGATATTCTTTTTTCAAATAAAGACACGCAGCATCCCTCCTTATTCAATAATGGCTGGTACTTGGAATTGGCCATCTTGATGGTCTGGCGCATTTTTCAGTACTTTTTCTATCGGTAATCCTTCGCTCGGCTCATCTTCGCGCATTATATTCTTCAGTGGTAACACATGGGAAGTAGGCTCTACATTACTCGTATCGAGCTCGTTTAATAACTCTGCATATGTAATAATCTTGTCCAGCTGTTGTTGATACATTGCAGCTTCGTCTTCAGAAATGGCAAGGCGCGCTAAATTCGCCACATGCTTCACTTGGTCAATGGAAATCCGTGACATATCAAGTCCCCCTTAGAAAATCGTTCCATATTTTTAAATAAGATAATAACAGACTTTAAACCATTAAAGCAAGACTAAAAACAGGAGGATTGGTCATACACATTACTTCCCGCCACATTTTTAAGAGGACTCATCTCAATTTTCCGATCCCCTAAAAGGCACTCTTTTTAATATATTAAAAATCCTATATCTTCCCCTCACAGCGTCGACAGCACATTACAATTATATGACGTTCCTATCTCAAGCAAGCGATATTAGCTTGTCATATAACATTATCTGGTCGCTAACCTTCGTTTTACTTTAATTATTAGGCATCAGACTAGTCCCAAATAGCGTTCGCCTGCATCTAATAATTGTAAGGGAATTTAGAGAATAAATGAAATTCCATTCTTTTGCTTTGTAGGCATTACGAAAGGAGGAGTATTATGGAAAACGAACAACACAGGCCACTAGAGAATGAAGATAGCTGTACAAAATTCATAAAAAAGGATATTAAAGTAGGAGCTGAAGTAGAAGTTACACCACACGTTAATGTATTAGAGCCAGAGGTTGACTGTTCTGATAAAGCTGTAGTTCGACCAAAGTCTAACTGTCACCACCATCATCATCATAATGAAAGCTGCAAGTTTATTGTTGAACAAGAGCTAACATTAAAAATCCCCCTAAAATTTAGTGTCGAGGTTGATGCAAAAACATTAGGGGTGAACTGTGACCCGCCTAAACATGATTGCAAACCTGACTACAAACATGGTCCCCATGCGCACCGTAAGAAAAATCAACCTTGCGACTGGTTTGATTATGAGCCTATTAAGCCATTTAATAAAAAACACATGCCAAGAAGTAAAAAATACTAGTTACTTGCACTAATTTTCAACGTATTCCACATAAATGTGCCTTTACACTATTACGATTTCCGAAATCTTAGCATGTATTATAGTAAACAATGAAAAGGATGGTGTGTTTGTAGATGGCTCAAAATAAAAGACAAATCGGGATTAATCAAGAAGAAACTGGCTGTACAAGAACTTTCAGTCGAAATATCACTGAATTTGCAGAATTAATTATTGAACCAAATATTATTGCAGGGACTCCTACTGTAGAATGTATCGGAGAACCAGAGATTATAGATATGTTACCAGAATTTGATGATAACTGTACTTTCAATGTCTCTCAAGATTTATGTGTAGAATTTGATGTAAGCTTTGGTGCGAATGCGAGCGTTGGGGCAAATGGTTTAGTATGTGATGATCCAATCATAGGTGGGTGCGGAACACCACCAATGGGTTGTGTATTAACAAGAGGCCGTTATCAAACGGATGAGGAATTTACTAATTCAATCATCGAAGCTGAAGGTGGATCTATACCATTAGGAAACGGTGGTAACTTTAGTATATTAGCTACCACTGGTAATGTCGCTGATATCTTTGACGGAAATCCACCAGCTCCAGCACCTGATATTCCGCAATACGAAACTTTATATATTCAGTTGTTAACAGCTAAATTAAATGTTGCTCGTGGGGCAACTTGTGATTTTGCTACAGAAGCAATTGCCGCAGCAGACGCATTTCTTTCAAATGTAACGCCAGCAGATCCAACTCAAGCTTCTGCATTAGCTGATGACCTTGATGACTTTAATAACGGTCGGATTAATGAATGCCCACAAAAATGTGATTAACCTAAATAAAAACGGCCACACTCGCAATAAAGAGTGTGACCGTTTTTTTAATATCTACGCTGTTTGCATTTGTTCGAACTCTTCCTGAATTTCCATAGAAGATCCACCTGTCACGACACTCACAAGCCAAATCATGAACGCACAAATTAGGAAGCCTGGCACGATTTCGTATAAGTTAAAAATGCCACCTTCTAGTTTTGCCCATACAACAACTGTTATAGCACCTGTAAGCATACCTGAAAGGGCACCCCAGCGATTCATCTTCTTCCAGAACAATGATAATATAATAACCGGTCCAAATGCAGCACCGAATCCTGCCCATGCATAGCTTACTAAATCGAGAATGGATGAAGCATTCTCGTTAGCAGGGTTCGCTGTCCATGCTAAGAATATAGCAATAAGAGCAATGACTACAACCCCTAAACGGCCAACCCAAACTAATTCCTTTTGGCTAGCATCCTTCTTTAAGATGGCACCATAAAAGTCTTCAGCTAGCGCACTTGAAGACACAAGTAGCTGTGAATCGATGGTACTCATAATAGCTGACAAAATAGCAGCTAGCAAAATACCCGATACCCATGGATTAAATAATACATCCGTAAATAGGATAAATACTTTTTCAGGATTATCGACTGTTACAGTGCTCTCTGCGAAGTAAGCAACGCCAGCAAATCCAGTCAAAATTGCACCAATTAAACCTAAAACCATCCAGCTCATCCCAATTACACGGGCTACTGGTACATCCTTACGCGAGCGAATCGCCATAAAACGCGTAATGATATGAGGCTGACCAAAGTACCCTAAGCCCCATGCTAGTAATGAAACAATACCGATAAGCGTCATATTATCATACGCACTCAAATATGACGGATCAATACTACCAACCTTGGCAATTGTTTCTTCCCAGCCATTTATACTATTAATTGCTACAATCGGCACGACGATGAGGGCTAAGAACATCAAAATTCCCTGAACAAAATCAGTCCAACTAACCGCCAGGAACCCTCCTAAAAACGTATACGATATAATGACGATTGCACCAATTAGTAGTGCTTGGTTATACGTCATTCCAAATGTTTCTTGGAATAAAATCGCGCCTCCTACTAAACCAGATGAAGCATAGAAGGTAAAGAACAATAAGATTACTATTGCTGAAATAACACGTAATAGCTTAGTAGAATCCTTAAAACGATTCTCTAGATAATCTGGTACTGTAATCGAATCCTGAGCAATCTCTGTATATGTACGTAGACGTCCTGCAACATATTGCCAGTTTAAGTAAGCCCCGACAGCTAAACCTACACATATCCATAATGCATCCATACCTGCAGTGTAAGCATATCCTGGAAGCCCCAATAGCAACCAACTACTCATATCAGATGCTCCTGCACTTAGTGCTGTAACACCTGGTCCTAGGCTTCTGCCACCTAATACATAGTCTGATAAGTTATTAGTTAGACGATAAAATAAAATACCTATTCCTAACATTCCTACTAAATACACCATAAACGTAACTAACGTTGGAGTTGACAAATAATCATTCCTTCCTTTTTTCTTAATCTCACTTTTTCCATGGTTCCTTTTTCCTTATGCTTGGTTGTTTTCTTTAACAAGTGAGATAACTGATAACACAACCAAGATTGGCATTGGAACTGCTAATAGCAGCCATGTTAGAGCTGAGATACCCACACATCCGCCTCCTTTCAAATGACACATTGTTATGTATAAGCACAAGTTCCCTACTTTATTACAATAGTTTTACCTGTTGCTTATATAACTATATTAAAAAAAACACATATATAATCGTACCGAAAATCCAACTAGAATGCAAATTTGTAAGATTCCCCCTTTTTAACCTTACAAAACTTTTAGGAAAAATTAACATTTCATTCATTGTAATTCAATTGCAATTCCTATTATCGTTAAAGTAAATATATAAGTGGCAAATAGGTGATATACATGAATTCTGTATTAAAAGAAGACACTATTTCTCAACAGCTGGTTGAAGTATTAGATTTTATTCAAGCAAGAACAATGCAAACCGTGCAAAAATGGCATTATCATACGGAAGACCGTACATTTAGTCGCGATAATCTCCTAGCTTATTTGGCATTACGTCAATTAGATATCCACGACCTACAAATGCAGTTAGCAGATATGGGACTTTCCTCTTTAGGTCGCTCCGAACATAATGTCCTTGAAAGTATTACAGCAGTTTTACAGCATCTACCTACGAGTCATCACATACCGCAACCCAGTCAGAATGTATCGCCGTTATCCATTATCCAATCCCGGAAAGAACGCATCTACGGAAGGCATAGTGAAACAAAACAAACGAGCATCATGGTTACAATCGATGCTAAATCACTTGAAGATGATAGTTTAATAGAAAACCTACTACTCCGCGGTATGAATATTGCACGTATTAACACAGCTCATGATAGGACTGATGATTGGCTGCAAATTATTAATAGAATTCGCACCACTGAGCAGCTCCTTATAAGCAAAGGCTTATACTCTCCTAATCGTCATTGTAGAATTTATATGGATTTAGCCGGCCCAAAAATTCGTACAGGTGCTTTCGTAATGAAACGTAGCATGATTAAATTTTCACCAAAAAACATTGGGTACTTAGACAGTAATGTAACAAATAGCTTTATAAAAAAAGAGAGAGAGTTAGATAAAGCATGTGTGTTAGCAGTTCCGTATGAGCTAGTACAAAGGGTAACCACCGGTGATAAACTGATGATTGTAGACGAGCGTGGAAAAACAAGAGAAATACTTGTAACTGACATAGAAAACACTAGATTGAAGGTACAAATTGATAGAAAAGCTTTCATAATTGAGAACGCGTACATATATGTTGATGAGGAAAAATATCAGATCGGTCCAACACAAGCTGTACAAGTTCCTTGCAAGCTTCAAAAAAGAGACGTACTGCGACTTTACCGTGACAGCACAATTATCGGTCAACCTGCTTCAGAATCTCATCCAGCATCTATTTCATGTACACTTCCAGAAGCACTTACACAAGTTATTGAAGGGGATCGAGTGTTTTTTGATGATGGAAAAATATCCGGTATCTCCACTCATATAGCAGAAGATTACATTGACATTACTATTACAGCACCACATATAAAGCCCGCAAAGTTAAAATCGGGAAAAGGAATAAATTTGCCTGATACAGCAATTAATATATCTTCTCTTTCTGATGAAGATATTACTCATTTAGAATTTGCTGTTAAACATGCCGATATTGTGGGTCTGTCATTTATTCATAGTGCTGCTGATTTGGAGAATCTACAAACTCACTTAACTCTATTAGGCGGCACACATTTAGCGGTTGTAGCCAAAATAGAAACAAAAGATGCTATTCGTAACTTAGCTAGTATTTTACTAAAAGGATTGGAGTTTGAGTCCTTTGGTGTCATGATTGCACGCGGGGATTTAGCGGTTGAAGTTGGTTTTGAAAATCTATCTCACGTCCAGGAAGATATATTATGTATGTGTGAAGCAGCCCATATACCTGTTATTCTAGCTACTCAAATACTAGAACGTCTTGCCAAAGAAGGAACTCCTGCTCGTGCAGAAATAACCGATGCGGCGATGGGCATACGAGCTGAATGCGTCATGCTAAACAAAGGACCACATATCGTCGAAGCTGTCGAAGTGCTGTCAACTTTACTTAAAAACGCAGCTCTTTCACACGTAAAAAAACGACAAGTCTTCACGCATTTTACGAAGCAGTGCGGTATCTTTATAGATGAGGATAATAATTAATAAAGCTTAAGGACATCCGTCCTTAAGCTTTTGTGCATGTATATATTTTTTTTAGTTTCAGCAATCTTTACAGCATCTCTGATGTTGTTTTTCCTTGCATGTGAAGGACTAAGTAATCAGGACCGCCTGCTTTAGAATCTGTTCCGGACATATTGAATCCACCAAATGGTTGATAGCCTACAATAGCACCTGTACAACCACGGTTAAAATAAAGGTTACCAACGTGGAAATCTTCACGTGCTTTTTCAATATGTGCACGGTTGTTAGTAAGAACAGCGCCCGTTAGACCATACTCTGTATTGTTTGCAATTTCAAGTGCTTCATCAAAGTCTTTAGCCTTCGCAAATGCCACAACTGGTCCAAAGATTTCTTCCTGCATAAGGCGTGCATCTGGTGCTAGGTCTGCAAATATAGTAGGTTGAATGAAGTAACCTGTGCTATCATCACCTTCGCCACCAGCCATAAGCCTACCTTCGCCTTTTCCAATTTCAATGTATTCCATAATTTTATTATAAGCCGCTTGATCGATAACAGGACCCATGAAGAACTCATTGTTAGTCGTATTACCAACCGTTAACTTTTTCGTTAATTCTACAACACGATTTAGAACTTCGTCATACACATCTTCCACTATAACAGCACGTGAGCATGCAGAACATTTTTGACCTGAGAAGCCAAATGCAGATGCAACGATAGATTGTGCTGCTAACTCTAGGTCAGCCTCTTTATCTACTACAATTGTATCTTTTCCACCCATCTCAGCAATTACACGCTTAAGCCATTTTTGACCTGGATGAACCTTTGCTGCACGTTCATAAATACGTAGCCCTACTTCTTTTGATCCTGTGAAGCTAATAAAGCGAGTTTTTGGATGGTCAACTAGATAGTCTCCCACTTCTTTCCCGCTACCCGGAATAAAGTTAATAACACCAGGTGGTAGGCCTGCTTCTTCAAGCACTTCTAAAAATTTATATGCTACTACAGGTGTAGAACTTGCAGGTTTAAGTAACACTGTATTTCCTGTTACCATGGCTGCAACAGTCGTACCTGCCATAATAGCAAATAAGAAATTCCACGGAGAAATGACAACTCCCACTCCTAGTGGAATGTAGTTATAGCGATTGTACTCATTAGGACGGCTATTAACAGGTACCCCATCTTTAAGAGCAAGCATTTGTCTACCGTAATACTCCATAAAGTCGATTGCTTCCGCTGTATCAGCATCTGCTTCATTCCACGGCTTACCGCCCTCTTTAACTAGCAATGCTGAAAACTCATGCTTTCTGCGACGAACAATCGCTGCTGCACGGAATAAAATATCAGCTCGCACCTCTGGCTTAGACTTACGCCAATCTTGGAATGTCTTATCAGCTACCTGCATCGCTTGTTCAGCAAGCTCTTTATTAGCTTTCGACACCCGACCTATAACCTCATCTTTGTTAGCTGGATTTATAGAAACAATTTTATCCTCAGTTGTTATTCTTTCTCCTCCAATAACAAGCGGATAATCTTGCCCTAAATATGACTCTACTATTTTTAAGCCTTTCAAAAATGCCTCTTTGTTTGCTTCAACAGAAAAATCAGTAAACGGTTCATGCTTATATGGCTGGACCATCTGTTTTGCCCCCCTCTAATGAATTAAGCGGTTTCATTAACATTCTATAACATAAAGTCGAATGCTTCAAACATGTTATTATTTTCGTAAAATTTAAAAAATTATAAGTGCTATATCCGTATCATTTCAGCTAACATAACCGCTAACTTTTTAAGCTAATATTAGGCAGAAATTAACTGACTCATCTATGTTCTAATTCAGATATTCACTCTTAATCTCTGGGGGGATTCGCGCATAAATCACAAAAACCCGCGCTTAAACCCCTGAAACTCACGCATAAATCCCTGAAATTCACGCTTAAACCCCAAAAACTCGCGCTTAAACAGCCGTGTTGCTAATATACAACACGGCTTTTCTGTTAGTCATATATTAGTTATATATATGAACTAATGGGTCTTTTTCATTTACTTCTCGAACTATAAGACTCTCTGGGCCACTTATAGAAGATATGTGGATTTCGACAGAAATATATGGTGGAAATTGCTCTAGCATGATACCTGTTACGTATTGAGTAAAACCAATGACTTCTGCTTTGCCATAAAACTGCATATTTATATCAATCTCCAAATGTTGCAATTCCTGGCTTGCATAAAAGCCCGTTCCTATAATTCCTGTGAAATTCGGAAAAAATTCAGCTATATCGTCTTTGAAATTATTAAATAGGATTGCATCCTCACGATACGTATCCATCGCTTCTGACGATGGGAATAAAATGTAATCCTCAAAAATCGGCTCCCATTTACCTACAGAATTATTTTTTCCATTCACATATGTTTTAGCAAAGAAGTTTCCTGGTGTAATTGACGAAGCAGCTTCTTGTTTAAATAAGGCAATGACAATTGGCACCTCTTCTAATCCTTCAATTTGACGAACTCGTTGTAGGACTTGCTGTGCCATTTTTTCGCCTTCTCGTTCAATATCTTCGTCTGGAATCTCATATTCGCGCGGGAAAATTCCTTCGGGATACTCTGCATTGAAATAATGTACTGAATTAAGTGCCAATCCGAGTACAATCGCTTCTAACTCTATTTTTCCATCATCTGTTTTTTTATAATAATTGTGCTCGAGTATATATGACAAATATTGAGGACTTTCTTCGTTCGCCTGTAAACTTAAGCGCTCCTCTTCAGATAAAGCTGGATTCAACCCAAGGTTTGGACTTTGAGATTCAGCAACCTCGTCAGCCGTTTTCTTTCGACTGATCCATGAATATATTGTTTTTTCATCAAGAAATTGACCTTCTTGAAACAAATATTCATCAGTAGGAAATTTGTCTTGTGCCACGCGGATTAACCCTGTTTCAAATTCGTCTATATCATACCTAGTGCGCATTAGATTTGTAACCAACCCTCTTGCTGCGCTAGGCTGAAATGGCAATATAGTTTGATAGTATGAATTTGAGATGTTGTATTTTGGGATAATAGCTCTTTCAGTCGTTTGCTCCGTTGTTTCTTGAATTAACTCCTCTTCCTGTTTAAAGTTAGGTGCACATGCTGCAAGTAAGACTAAGCAGCATGTGAACACAGTTAATATATACCTCACTCATATGCACCTCTTATTTCTGAAGCTCTTCAAGCATTCTAGCTTCGTCCCAAACCTCTATACCAAGCTCAGTCGCCTTGTCTAGCTTTGAGCCAGCTGCTTCCCCTGCTATAACAAGGTTTGTTGACTTGCTAACGCTGCCTGTTACTTTCCCTCCGAGCGCCTCAATTTCTGCTTTTGCATCAGAACGTGACATTTGCTCAAGCTTACCTGTTAATACAATTGTTTTTCCTGAAAAATATGAGTCCACTTCACTTGCATCAATTGGCTTTGGCCCTTTATACGCCATGTTGACCTCTGATTCCTTTAATTCTTCAATCAGCTCTTTTACATCAGGGTTGGCGAAATATGCTACAACCGATTGTGCCATTTTTTCTCCAATCTCATGAATGGCAACAAGCTCTTCTAATGTTGCCTGACTTAGAGCCTCCATAGTTCCAAAGTGCTGTGCTAGCGTTTTAGCTGCCTTTGCTCCTACGTGGCGTATACCTAAACCAAACAGTAATTTTTCAAGTGAATTACTCCTTGATGCATCTATCGCTGCTAAAAGATTATTGGCAGACTTTTCACCCATTCGCTCAAGTGCAATAAGCTGTGGCTTTGTCAGCTTGTATATATCTGCGACATCATGTATTAAGTTCTCACTAAAAAGCTGTGTGACGACTTTTTCTCCCAAACCATCTATGTTCATGGCATTTCTTGAAACAAAGTGTATTAAGCCTTCACGAATTTGCGCCGGACACTTCGGATTAATACAACGGAGCGCTACCTCATCTTCAATACGAACTAGCTCACTGTCACATTCCGGACAATGTGTCGGCATTTCATACGGCATCTCTTCACCTGTGCGACGGTCCTCGACTACTCCTACAACCTCAGGAATAATATCTCCCGCTTTTTTTACTATAACATAGTCGCCAATACGAATATCTTTTTCACGAATTAAATCCTCATTATGGAGTGATGCGCGTTGCACAGTTGTTCCTGCTACTTTAACAGGCTCCAACAAAGCTGTTGGCGTAATTGCTCCTGTTCGTCCAACAGTTACTTCAATATCGAGTAGCTTTGTAACCACTTCTTCTGCTGGAAATTTGTAAGCAATAGCCCAACGTGGACTTTTTACCGTTGTTCCTAATTCTTCCTGTTGGGCAAGTGAATCAACTTTTATAACAATGCCATCAATGTCATATGCTAGATCGGCTCGCTTCACTGTCCAACTCTCACAATAGTCGATAACCTCATCAATTGAAAGGCAGCGTCGACGTTCAGGGTTTGTTTTGTAGCCCATTCTCTCGAGTAAATTAAGAGCTTCACTGTGAGACGACACGTTTGTATTACCTAGATCAGCAATACTATAAACATACATATCTAAATTACGAGATGCCGCAATTTTAGGGTCTAATTGTCGTAAAGAACCTGCCGCTGCATTACGAGGATTGGCAAATAGCTCCTCGCCTTTTTCTTCTTTAATTTTGTTTAATGCTTCAAAGGAGCGCTTAGGCATAAATGCCTCACCGCGCACCTCGAGGGTTGCTTGTTCATTCAAACGTAGCGGCAACGATCTGACAGTCTTTAAGTTTTCTGTTATATCTTCACCTACTTGACCGTCACCACGCGTTGCTCCTTGTACAAACACGCCACCTTCATAACGAACAGATACCGCTAGTCCGTCTATCTTTAGCTCGCAGACGTACTGCACATCATCACCGATCGTCTGTCGAACACGACGATCAAAGTCGCGTAAATCACCGTCATTGAACGCATTTCCAAGACTTAACATCGGTATGCGATGCTCAACCTTTTTAAATGCTTCTAAAACAGTCCCCCCGACACGAACAGTTGGAGAATCAGCAGTTTTCAGGGCCGGGAATTGCTCTTCCAATTGCAACAACTCTTGCATGTACCTGTCATACTCAGCGTCTGATGCAGACGGCTGATCTAACACATAGTATTCATAATTTAATTTATTTAATAGCTCATGAAGTTCATTTACACGTTCTTGTGCTTGTTTTTCATTCATCTATCAGCCATCCCTTTCGAGAAAATAACATGGTTGCATTAACAAATATTGTTAAACTCTATCAAACTTACGCCATCACAGTATTCTTATGTAAAACCTCTACTTACTTGTTCGACCAAAACAACATACATCGATTAAATACAAGCCGTATACTTTAGTATACGGCATCATTAACTAACATAACTCTATATCTTTGTAATTGGTGCAAATTTTGCTAATAAGCGTTTCACACCTTGGCCTGGGAATGCGATATCTAACTCTTTATCCTCATCAGAACCCTTCACACTTACAACGGTTCCTACACCCCACTTGCCATGGCTAGCTTTATCGCCAACCTGCCAATCAGCCTTTTCTCCACCTGTTGTTTTGTGAATGGATTTTTGCACAACACCAGGTTTAAATGGTGTATTGATTTGTGTAGTAGAACGTGGTACTTCTATATGCTCTTTTTCAATAAGCTCCTCTGGAATCTCATTGATAAAACGGGACACTTCATTATAATTTGTCCGTCCGTATAATGTACGCGAGCCTGCATTCGTAATATATAATTGTTCTTCGGCGCGTGTAATCCCAACATAGGCAAGACGGCGTTCCTCTTCCATTTCTGCTTCATCCTCTAGGGAACGACTATGAGGAAATACCCCTTCTTCTAGCCCCATTAAAAATACGACAGGGAACTCTAGTCCTTTTGCCGAGTGAAGTGTCATTAAAATAACACTATCCTGGTCTGCTTCATCGTCCTCATCAACAGAATCAATATCAGCAATCAGTGCTAAGTCTGTTAAAAAAGCAACAAGACTTTTATCTTCATTTTTTTGTTCAAAGTTTTTCGTTACTGATAAAAATTCCTCAATATTTTCAAGGCGACTTTGCGCTTCTAAAGTTTTTTCCGCTTCAAGCATCGCTCGATAGCCTGTCTTATTAATTACTTCATCTACTAGTTCTGTAACAGACAGGTACTCTTGCATTTTCCAAAGATTTTGGATTATATCACGGAATTCAGCAAGTGATTTAACTACCCTTGTGCTGAGGCCAATGTCGTCTATTTTATCAAGCGCCTCATACACCGATAGACCATGTGCTATTGCGTAGTCAGCAATTTTATCCTCGGAAGCGGCACCTACACCTCTTTTTGGAACATTAATAATACGTGCTAGGCTCAAATCATCGTCAGGATTTGCAATGACTCGCAAATAGGCAAGTATATCCTTAATTTCTTTACGTTCATAGAACTTAATCCCACCGACGATTTGATATGGAATATCTGATTTAAGCAGAATTTCTTCTATTACACGTGACTGCGCATTCGTTCGATAAAGAAAAGCAAAATCAGAATAACTTTTCTTATTTCCACTAACTAGGTCACGAATTTTCCCTGCTGCAAACTCAGCCTCTGCATATTCATTGTTAGCGCGGAAGTATGTGATTTTTTCACCAGTGTCATTATCTGTCCATAGTTTTTTCGGCTTACGGTTCGTGTTACGTTCTATGACACTGTTTGCAGCGTCAAGAATTGTTTTAGATGAGCGATAGTTTTGTTCTAGCAACACAATCTTCGCATTTGGATACTCTTTTTCAAACGATAATATATTTGCAATGTCTGCACCACGCCAACGATAAATCGACTGATCTGAATCACCCACAACACAAATATTTCTGAAGCGATTAGCAAGCAAGCTTACTAATATGTACTGTGCATGGTTCGTATCTTGATACTCATCAACGTGAATGTATTGAAATTTGTTTTGATAGTATTCAAGCGCCTCTGGTACGTCTTTAAATAGCTGAATTGTTGTCATAATTAGATCATCAAAATCAAGCGAGTGATTTTTACGAAGTCGCTTTTGGTACGCTTCATACACATCACTGACGATATCTTCAAAATAACCACCTGTTAAATTGCCATAATCCTCATATGTTTTTAACTCATTTTTGGCACTGCTAATTGCAGAGAGAATTCCACGCGGTTCAAATTTTTTCGGGTCAATATTCTTTTCCTTTAAAATATTTTTAATAACAGATAGCTGATCTGTTGGATCTAAAATCGAGAAGTTTCTATTTATACCAATCCTATCACTTTCACGTCGCAATATACGAACACACATAGAGTGAAATGTTGAAATCCAAATATCATCTGCGACACCGCCGACAATCTTTTGGATACGCTCACGCATTTCACGTGCTGCCTTATTCGTAAAGGTAATAGCAAGAATATTCCAAGGTGCTACTTGTTTTTCAGCCATTAAATAAGCTATACGATGGGTCAGCACGCGTGTTTTACCACTTCCCGCTCCAGCCATAATAAGTAGCGGACCATTCGTTGCTTTTACTGCTTCTTGTTGCTCCGGATTCAAACCTGTTAACAATTGTTTAGAGATTATACCCAAGTCATACACCGTCCCTTTTATCGAACATTTGTTTCTATTATAACATATAATTTGCTTATTACTTATCTTTCTTTATAGCTCGGACAGTTTGAAGTGCTGCCTCTACATCATCATAAATAATATTACCTACCACTATCGTATCAGCGTGTTTTGCCATTTCAACGGCTTGCTTGTCATCACGAATGCCACCGCCATAAAAGAGCTGCGTCTGTGTGAGTGATGCTTTTGCCTCCTTCACAACATTCACATCTCCATATGTTCCGCTATATTCCATATAAAAAATTGGTAGACGTAGCATTTTTTCAGCCATACGAGCATAAGCAATAACATCTTCGCTACTTAATGCTGTATCGGCTTTTGTGACCTGGGCGGCCTTACATTCATCATTTAAGATACAATATCCCTCAAATATAATTTCATCCCAGTTCATAATATCCCCGAATTCCTTAATAGCATCATGATGCAGCCCAACAATCCACTCGCGGTCTTTACTATTTAGAACAGAAGGAATGAAATAATAGTCAAATCCAGGTGTAAGAGCTTCAAGATTAGAAACCTCCAGTACACATGGAACTACATATCTACGAATACGAGCCATAAGCTGAAGAACATTATCAAGAGTGACGTCATCCGTACCTCCTACCATTATGGCATCAGTCCCCGACTCACAAAGTCTTTCTAACGCTTCATCACTAAGCTCTTTTGCGGGGTCAAGCTTGAATACATGACGCCACTCTGAAATTTCATACATATGTAACTCCTCCATCTTATAATTTCCATTAAATCATTATAGCAGAACTAAAATAGGTAAGGAAACACGGGGACAGCTCGAGGACGCTAAAAAAGTAGCAGCTACGAAAAAGAGAAGCTAATCATCTACTATATGTAGTTGATTAACTTCTTTCAATCCTATATATCGTTAATAATTACATTAAATCCTTCAAACTAGACTTTTTTCATTGTTGTTTGACGGTTCTCGTGCGCCTTCATGACTCGAAGGAAGCACGAGAACCGTCCCCACGCTGCATTTCTTTTTTTCGTATATAATTTAAGATCATGTATGAATAAGCGATTTGAAAAATTACTTCACCTTCTTTTAAATTCAATTGTGATAACTCGAGAATTTTATTCAAACGATATTTTAATGTATTTCTATGAATATAGAGCATATCTGCTGTATCATGAATGTTTTGGTTATGTAATAAATACATAAACAACGTATTGTAGTAATCTGTTTTATTTTTGTCATCATACTCTTTTAGCTTAAGTATTGCCGGATGACAGTATGAAAGTAATTTGTCTTTATCAACAAAGTCATCTAGCAGATGATAGAACTTTAAATCATTATAGAAAAAGAGAGAAGATTGCTTATCTAAAAGGGACACTAGCTCGAATCCCTTTTCTAACTGTTTGTACTGTATGCTCAAATCATACAAATCAGTAAAAATGTCACTTACCATCCCATGTAAATGGTGCCTTTCTAAAAGGGACGAAACGTTACTACATAGTTTTTCCCATTTGGCTGGACTTTTTTCTTTATCTGATAACAGTACATATAAATCTTTTTTATAAATAAATTGCTTACTGTTAGGAAGAAGTAAGCGAATTTGATTCTGTATATCCTCTGAACACTTAGCTCGTTTTGTACTATCTTTGGCTTTTATAGCAATTAATCTTTTGTATGTCAGTAATGTAAGCTTGGAAGCTTGCAGACGACTTTCCAGTTCATCCTTTGAATGAATAGTGTTAGCTACTAAATCTACAAATAGTTTTTCCTCTAACATACCATATGAAATCGCCATCGATGACTCTGCATGGTGATTTAAATGAAATGAAATAATCTGTGCTAGTTCACCAAGAAGCTTTAGTTGTTCGGAGGTAACAGGTGTATAGCATTCTGGTACGATAACATACCCTTTAAGCTCTTTATTAATATATAATTTACTAACCCACTTCTTAATTTTATTGGCATGACACTCAATGGAAAACGGAATATGTGAATCCGGAGAATTGGCAAGCGCTTTCAGTTTATTAACTTCTGTAATAAATTCATATGAGCAAAAGCCTTTTGCTACATTTCTAGCCCAAATTTCATCTGTCAAATGAAGCCTTTTCGTATATTGGATGACCTTGAAGCTTTCATCAATGACAATGATAGGGTTATTCAGCAGCTTTTCACCAATCTCCATAACGTCTAGTAAACTACTTTTAGTAACTAACCCCTCATATAGCTGATGCGATTGCTTGTAAAATACATATTGAGATTGATAGATAGTTTTTACTGCATTAAACACACTAAATATGCATGTATTTTTAACGATGATGAGACTACAAACCGTTTTCATAAGTTGCTTTAACTTCTCACTGCTTGCATTCACGTCCTCCACTAAAACAACGTGACAGTCTATTAGGGCTGCGCAATACAAATCTAGCTGCGATGCTTGTAACACATACATACAGCGACTGTTGAGCTTTTGCATGTTTTCTCGTGATATAAAATACACATCCTCGACAACAGCAGGCTCCCTAGAAACTAGAACTCGTGACTCAAACTGATCTGATAATCTTTCATATATCTTACTTATTAGCATAGTATCACCCTCTTAAAGTATACTTGATTGCTTTTCGTCTGAACAGAGTCTTTGTGCATTCATTCACAAAGCACAAAACAAACGTAATTTTTTGTCTAGAACGGACATATGCCACGTATTTTCTCTGTGATACAGTTAAGTTAATTTAATTGCTCATTATTTCACAAGGAGGTTATACAATGACTTATACACATTTGTTTTCCAAAGGTCGTATCGGTACACTACAGTTAAAAAATAGAATTGTGATGCCAGCTATAGGTACCTCACTTGCAAGCTCCACCGGAGAAGCATCATCAGAACTCATCGCCTATTACGAAGAAAGAGCAAAAGGTGGGTGCGGCTTAATCATTACAGAGATTACGAGAATTGATGACGAATTAGGCGTGGGCTGTGCCAACCAGCTTGCTGTAACGAAGCCTATTCATATTCCTCAGCTTGAAAGATTAGTTAGAACTGTACACAAATATGATACAAAGCTTTTTGTTCAATTACACCATCCTGGTAGACAAACACATTCACATTTACTTGATGGCAAACAAATCGTAGCCCCAAGTGCCATCATGTGTAACAGAACAAAAGAAATGCCAAGAGCTTTAACTACTGAAGAAGTAGAAGGCTTGATAAAAAAATTCGTAAAAGGCGCCAAGATTGCACAAATGGCGGGCGTTGATGGCGTAGAGCTTCACGGCGCACACGGATATTTAATCAATCAATTTCTAAGTCCTTATACAAACAAACGGGCAGATAAATATGGCGGGGACTTTGTAAATCGCGCTCGCTTCATAACAGAGATCATTTTAGGAATTAAACATATATGCGGCAAGGACTTCCCTGTAAGCGTTCGCTTAAGTGGTGATGAGTTTGTTGAAGGTGGATTAAAACTAGCGGATACAATAAAAATTGCGAAGTACTTAGAAAGTATTGGTGTGGACGCAATTAATGTTAGCTGTGGCACATATGAGTCTGGTGTCACCATTGTAGAACCTACCTCATATCCTCAAGGCTGGAAAAAGCATTTAGCTCAAGGGGTCAAACAAGCCATTAATATTCCTGTTATTGCTGTATCAGTTATCCGCAAGCCTGAATTTGCTGAGTCATTATTAACTGAAGGGGCAACTGACTTTGTAGCTGTTGGAAGAGCTCAGTTAGCTGACCCTGAGTGGAGTAACAAAGCTTTTGCAGGGCTTGATTCATCCATCCGTCCTTGCATTTCCTGCTTACACTGTATTGAGGAACTTGGGAAAGGTGGCTGTATAAAGTGCGCCGTTAACCCTAGAATGGGACGAGAATTAGAATTCTCTCAACTTGATACTAATGGAAACGACCGAACTGTTGCGATTATCGGAGGAGGACCTGCTGGTATGGAGGCAGCTCGTACATTGTCCATGAGAGGATTCCGCCCTGTATTATTTGAAAAAGAAGGGCATTTAGGTGGGGCATTACGTCTTGCTGGTATGCCTCCTGGTAAGGACAAAATGACATGGTTTGTCGACTATTTAGCTAATGAACTTAAGGAAATGAATATAGACGTCCGTTTAAACAGTGAGCCATCACTTGAAGACATAGACGCACTAGATCCTTATGCTGTGTTCTGGGCAGCTGGTGCATCACCAATCATTCCTAATGTGCCAGGGATCAACCTACCTCACGTTTGTACGGCAAATGATATTTTAGACGGCAAAGTAACCGTTACTGGAAAAAAAGCAGTGATTATTGGGTCTGGTATGACAGGCTGTGAGACAGCTGAGCTATTAGCAAGTCAACAAAATGACGTTACGATTGTAGAAATGAAACAATCAATAGGAAATGGCATATATGCACCTATTCTTTATGACATTTCGCAAAAGCTTAAAAAGTATAAAGTGAACGTTGTAACAGGTCATTCGCTAGCCGCTATTAATGACACAACTGTCTCAGTTGCATCCGTCAGCACTCGAACACCACTCACAATGGAAGCTGATATTGTTGTTCTTTCAATGGGTGTGAGACCTAGACAGCTTTTACAAGACATAGAAGACCGCTACTCTCGAGTGAAGGTAATCGGTGATGCTGGAGCAGTAGGCCGTATCGCAGAAGCCGTACGTGAAGGCTATGAAAAAGCGTATGTATTAGCGTAAATGATAGCATGGTGCTTCATGTGCTATTCCCAAAAAAAGAGCGGTAAACGTTATTAACGTAACGATACAATATTTCGACTTGAGAGGAGCATGTGTTTATGAAAGATTTCATAGGAAAAGTAGCCGTTATTACAGGTGCTGGAAACGGCTTTGGAGTTGAACTAGCGAAGGAATGTGCAACACGTGGTATGAAGATTGTCATTGCGGATATAGACAAAAATGATTTGTACAGAACAGAATCAATGTTAATAGAGATGGGAGCAGATGTTGTTGCCGTCGCAACAGATGTTTCTATATACGAAGAAGTCGAACTTCTAGCTAAAATTACGATAGATACGTTTGGTTCAGTCGACTTATTATTTAACAATGCAGGTGTTGTTGCCGCTGGACCTGTTTGGGAGCTTCCCGTTAACGACTGGGATTGGATTATGGGTGTGAATGTGAACGGTCTTGTGTATGGTTTACGAGCATTTATTCCGATCATGCTTAAGCAAGGTACCCCTTGTCATATCGTGAACACATCCTCTGTGGCAGGATTATTAACAACACCAAGCATGGTCGCTTACCACACGACAAAGCATGCAGCTGTCGCGTTAACCGAAGCTACTAATTACAGTTTACAAGCGATTAATGCGAATATAAAAATGTCTGTTTTCTGTCCGGGCTTTGTGCAAACTGATTTACATAATTGTGATCGCCATCGCCCAGAACGATTTAAAATTGATCCAAACAATCCTTATTATGAAAGCAAAACCTATAAAGAGGGACTAGCACGTGGTCAACATGTCATTACAACTGGTATCCCTATTGATTCGATTGCTCAAAGTGTATTTATAGCGATTGAAGATGAGAAATTCTATATTCTCACTCATCCACAATACCATCCGGTCATCGGCAAACGTGTAAAAGATATGCTAGAAGGTGTCAATCCATCTGCTGAATTTTTCACAAAAGCATAAAGGAAACATGGGGACGGTTCTCATGCTGCCATCGAAGGTAGCACGAGAACCGTCCCCAGTCTGCCAAAAAGGTTGCGGCTTTTAGCTCGCAACCTTTTTATCTTATTGGTCCTTATTGTTTGCATCATTCATATCTTGTGGATCTTCAATTATATCCTCTCTATCTGGGTTTGCATCATTTTCATCGTCGCCCATCATGCCACCATCTTCATCCATACCCATATCTCCGTTAATGCCGTTGTTATCCATGCCATTATTATTGTCTAAACCATTGTTATCCATGTCCATGTCATTTTCCATGATTGTATCATCGTCTGCTGGTGGTGGTGCCTCATCACCAGCGTTACATCCAGCTAACATTGAGACCGATAACAGAAGACCTGCCAATAAAAGAAACAATTTGTTCATAATAAATCTCCTTCCAATTAATGTTAATCAATTTTAAATTTCCCTAAAGACATTTTTTTATGTAAATATATTTAAAAATATTTTCGATTTATAGTTACTAAACGGAAGACGCTTTCTAACGTCGGTGAGCGCCATCGGAGGCACTGATCCGCCTTCTAGAGCGATTGGCATGTGGCCAAGAACACTGTTTTCCGTTTTCCCCTCTGAACCTTTGTAGCTTGAGTACTGAGAAGTAAATAAAAAGTATAATCGCAAACCGAACGAAATCTGTTATGAGATGGAAAAGTAAAATAGGAAAGAAAAAACTTACTAAATATCAACACTCAAAAAGTTATTCTATGAAAGATAAATTTTCGGATGAAATTTCATAAAAAACAAATACTACATTTTAGATTATACGTATGGGAGGGATTTACATATCAAACTGTATTAAAGTGATTGATGGTTTCTTTAATAATTTTATATGAGGTAAAAAAAGGAGGATTTTTTATGAAAAAGAAAAGCTATGGGTTCGTATTATTGATTTTCATGATGATCATGTCATTAACTTCGGGAGTATTCGCTGCGGAGAAGCAAGGCAGTGAAAAGGACATTGTCGATACAGCTATAGAAGCAGGTGACTTTAATACGTTGGCAGCTGCTTTAGAGAAGGCGGGCTTGGTCGAGACATTGAAAGAGGAAGGTCCATTTACTGTATTTGCACCAACAGATGAGGCGTTTGAAAAACTACTAAAACAATTAGATATAACAGCTGAGGAATTACTGGCTAGAGAAGACTTAAAGGACATTTTACTGTACCACGTCGTGCCTGGTAAAGTGATGTCGAATGAGTTAAAAGACGGAATGAAGGTTAAAACATTAGCTAAAGAAAAAGTAACAATCTCACTTGATCCTATTCGAGTCAATAAAGCAAATGTAGTAAAACCAGACATTGAAGCATCAAATGGCGTGATTCATGTCATTGATGAAGTACTGCTGCCAAAATAAAAGATATTGCATTACCGAGATAAAACGGATGTCCAAGGACATCCGTTTGTTTATGTTTTCAACATATAGCTTGGCAATTCGGCTAGAGTTTTCCTTAACATGAGACGCAAAGCGTTGCTCCGAATTAATTGTTTATATATCTTTCAAATACATCTCCGAAATCTTTTACATTATATTGCTTTTTAGTTTGAGCAAACCAATTAAACGCGAGCTCATTCATTGCTTTGAATTCATCAGATATACTTACTTCAGTACCTTCTGTCCGGTTCAACGTCGCTGATGCAAGACTTAAACTTTCTCCGGCAAATTTTAGCATAGTAGCGTTATCCCTTTGAATTTCAGCGATTTTTATAAGAGCTTTATAAAGGTCTTTTAATTCTTCTATATGTTTTTTGTGCACATCAATAGAAAATGGTGTACTGCCAATGTTGAATTTCACCTCAACATCAAGGTCTACTGTACCTGCCGTTTCTAACATAACATTGGATACAGTATTAATATCGTACTCATAACGATATAGCATTCTTTTTTTACTAGCTGCACTTGTTCCATCTAAGTGAATGAGAGCTTTGTTAGTAAAGCAATATTCATCTGATTTGGATTTAATTAAAAAGTAGATTTTTTCGTTATCCTCATGCATCACATAATCGTCTGTATCCACTTTATCATAGTCTACCGGTTTAATAACTGATCCAATATCACTTAATCCTAATACGTCTGACGCAACTCTCTTTAACATGTAATCTCCCTTTCTTTTTAAAAATAGTCCCTTGTAAATATACGTACGGGATACGAGAAAGATTCAATTAAATTCCAAATGTATTGCCACCATTAACAGATAATACTTGTCCTGTAATGAAGCTAGCTTGATCAGATGCTAAAAAAACAACACTATTTGCGATATCTTGAGGTACTCCTATTCTTTTTAATGCAGTTCCTTCAGCATAAAAGTTAATGCTGTCTTGTTTAACATCAGCATGACGTTCAACAGGGATAAAACCAGGGTTAACAATGTTAACAGTTATACCATACGGTCCTAATTCGTTTGCCCATGAACGAGTCATACCGAGCTGAGCTGACTTTGCTGTAACATAATTACCAAAATTGGCATTGCCTATTTGGACAACCTCACTTCCAATATTAATAATCCGACCACTATTTTTTCTTTTCATACAAGGTAAAACGGCTTTCGTTAACAGCAAAGGTGCTTTTACAAAGAATTCTAGTTGATCAAGGTATGCTTGCCAATCGCTCTCTTCAATTGAAAGCTCCGGCTGCGGTCCTGTTGCATTATTAACAAGGATGTCAATATCACCTATCTCATCAATCATACGTAAAACGGCACCTTCATTAGTAACATCACCTTGAATAGCTTCAGCCTGTCCACTGTTCTGCTCTATCTTACGTACAACCTCATTCGCAGCACTCGAATCATGGGCATAGTTAATGTACACTTTTGCTCCTGCCGCGGCTATCTGCATGCTTATAACACGGCCAAGCCCCTTTGATCCCCCTGTTACTAATGCTACCTTCCCTGTAAGCTGCATATATAAACCCCCAATTAAAATGTTAGTTGTATTGTAACAATACTATAGCTTTTCTAAAAGTCGTCATCGATAGTCTTTTAACTAGACAAGAATATACGGTATAATAACGAAGTGAATGTATAAAGTTGAAAGTGAGTGTTCAAAAATGGGACGCAAATGGAACAATATTAAAGAAAAAAAAGCGGCAAAGGACGCAAATACAAGTAGAATTTATGCGAAGTTCGGACGTGAAATTTACGTTGTCGCACGACAAGGTGAGCCAGATCCAGAGCTTAACCAAGCTTTGAGGTTTGTGTTGGAACGCGCAAAAACATACAACGTTCCTAAGCATATAATTGATCGTGCTATCGAAAAAGCAAAAGGTGGCTCTGAAGAGAACTATGACGAGCTACGTTACGAGGGATTCGGTCCTAACGGCTCGATGGTTATTGTTGATGCCTTAACGAACAATGTAAATCGCACAGCTTCAGAAGTACGAGCAGCCTTCGGTAAAAATGGTGGTAACATGGGTGTCAGTGGTTCTGTCTCATATATGTTCGATGCAACAGCTGTAATTGGTTTAGAAGGAAAAACAGCTGACGAGGCGCTGGAAATCTTAATGGAAGCAGATGTTGACGTTCGCGATATTTTAGAAGAGGATGAGGGTATCATCGTCTATGCTGAGCCGGACCAATTCCATGCTGTACAGCAAGCATTTAAGGATGCAGGTGTTTCTGATTTCACAGTTGCTGAACTTACAATGCTAGCTCAAAATTTCATCACTCTTCCGGATGAAGAAGCTGTCGCACAGTTTGAAAAACTTATTGATGTACTTGAGGATTTAGAAGACGTGCAACAAGTGTATCACAATGTTGAGTTAGGTGAATAAAAGTACGATACGAAAGCGCGTAACTTTGAATAGTTACGCGCTTGTTTGTTGGATTTTAGACGAGATTTCGTTTCTGAGTATGGGCTTGAACTGTTTCTTTATGAGTTGCTAGTTTATGCGTGAGATTTTGAGGTTTATGCGCTATATTCACGCGTTTATGCGTGAAATTTTACATGTTATGCGCCATTTTTACTGTTTATGCGCTAAATATTACGTTTAATGCGTATTTTGACTTGCTGCATAATGCACAGACTGACATCACGTACGTTGTCCATTTTTTTATAATTATTAAAACGTATTCGCAAGCTCTTTTGCACGAGCAATTGCATCCCGCTTGATTTGCTCTGCCTTGTCGGGCATAGCCGCGTGACCCTCGACAAACAAACCTTCGAATGATGGTACGCCGAAAAACTGCATAATAATGTTTAGATAGCGGTGTCCCATTTCTAATGCTGCAGCTGGTCCTTCGGAATAAATCCCTCCACGAGCTTGAATATGCAATGCTTTTTTATCTGTTAAAAGACCCACTGGGCCTTTGTCTGTATACTGGAACGTTTTTCCGGCAACAGCAACAGCATCAATATAAACCTTCATCACTGGTGGAAACGAGAAGTTCCATAAAGGTGTTACAAAAACATATTTGTCCGCTGAAACAAACTGCTCACTAAGTTCTGATAAACGAGAAACCTTATTTTTTTCCTCAGAAGATAACTCTTCAAATCCTTGTCCTTGCTGTAGCTTCCCCCAACCACTAAAAACATCTACATCAATATGTGGAATATGCTCCCGATATAAATCTATATGAACGACTTCATCACTTGGATTAACCTCTCTATACGTATCTATGAACGCTTTTCCTACGCTCATACTATAGGATACTTTATCATCGTGTGGGTGCGCCGTTATGTATAAAACTTTAGCCATATTATGCCCTCTTTCTCATATTTTTTAATATTTTGCTCTTAAAAATATGATTTATCCACGGCAACCTACCTAACAATAAAAAAAGATTTGTCGGCTGACAAATCTAAGCTTTTACCTCGTATGGATTGGCGCTAATATTCAAACGCATTTCATCTGTAATTTGTAACAGTTCGCTGGTAACGCTTTCTGTGTTAGCTTCAGCTGGTACACTTCCATCGTAATGAATTGGTTTACTTGTCATGCTGTGGCACCTCCTACTACTAGTTTACACTATTATTGTATCGTTTATAACGAGGCTTATAAAGGTATTTTCACAAAAATCAAAATTATAAAAAAGAAGCCATACACTCGCCTTTTTATGCGTGAATTTTTGAGTTTAAGCGTGAATTCGACTTGTTTGTGCGTGAAATTTATGGTTTATGCGCCAATTCCGCCTGATTACGGGCAATTCACCGCTGTTTATGGGTACATTTTAATAGGTTATGGGCCAATTTCAGCTATTTATGGGCATTTTCTAGATGTTTATGGGGCAACTCTCGCTATTTATGGGCAAATCCCAAGCGCTAACGTCCCAATTCCTCCTGTTTATGCGTCAAATTTTAAGTTTTATGCGCCAATTCCGCCTGATTATGCGCTAAATTTTAAGTTTTATGCGCCATTTCCGCCTGTTTATGCGTCAAATTTTAAAGTTTATGCGTATTTTCTAGTTATGCGCCAAATTTTTGAGGTTATGCGCAATTATCCTGTCAGTTGCACCAGATTGTGCTCACCCTCTTTCAACCGACAGGTAGCCACAACAAAAAAAACACATAACCACCTAAGAGGGATTATGTGTTCAAAATATTACTCTTTTTCTTCCTTAATTCGGTCTAATGCCATTTCATACGCATCGTTACCATAATTTAAACAGCGTTTTACACGAGAGATGGTTGCAGTTGAGGCTCCCGTTTCTGTTTCAATTTTATGGTATGTAAAGCCTTCCCGGAGCATTCTAGCTACCTCTAAACGCTGAGCAAGTGATTGAATTTCATTTACTGTACAAAGATCATCAAAAAAACGATAACATTCCTCTAAATCCTTTAAAGACAAGACAGCATTAAATAGCTGATCTAATTCTTTCCCGCGTAGTTTTTCAATTTGCATATATTGTTCTCCTTTTAATTTGATTCAAATGATACCATGTCACTCAGACTAGGAACAATACTAATCCATGTTTTCCCTGGCAGTAAGCCGACCGGCTCTCCGTCTAAGTACGGTAAAATTTTCCCATCAACATTTCTCCATTGTACTTCTTGGACAACCCCATTTTGAAATAATAACCCTTTGCCACCACTGTTTAAATCAATATCACGTCTGCCAACAGAATCAAGTACTTTATGTGTTGTTTCAATGATGAATATATTGTCTACTGCGATTGGCGTGTTTGTTTCTAAGTCAACAGTTTGCTCGCCACCATTAAAGCGAATGTATTTATCGTCACTATCTTTATACTCAAATTCAACTGCTGAATATGAGCTGTTATAGTAATTTACAAAAATATCGTTAGCCTTTTCACCAGATAGTTGTGCAACTTCCTCTTCTTTTAAAAATACAAGCGGCTTCACTTCTTGTTTCATACTATAGCCTATTTTTTCAGCACCTTTTAAAATGTTCTCATATGTAATATATGAGTTGTGAGGAGCGTTTCGAAAATCCGCTCTTTTAAAAAGTGTCCCATCATAAAACAAGCCTTGTAAGTAGTCTGCTTTATTTGCTTCTAACATAGCTTTCGCTTGTGGGCTCCATCCATGACTGACATATAAAGCGTCATAACCGTTGCTTAGATTTATGAAATAATGGCGTGCACTACGAACAGGTCCAACAACTTTAGGCTGTTCACTTTGATATAAAGCTAAAAACCTTGTTACATCGCCTTCGGCTAAAACTTCATATACAATATCTGCATTGTGTAAACCTGATTGAGGCCTTGCCTTTGGATGATTGTTTATCATGACCGCATATACTCTGTGGTCAACTTCTTCATTTGTGCCTATACCAGTTAAAGGGTACGTGTTTGCAAATGCAGGTTCTTCTTCTTTTGGTTCCTCAGGTGTTGGTGGGGCTGTTTGTTCGACAACCTCATTGTCAGGACCTGTTTGTTGAACTTGGACAGTTTCCTTTTCTTGCCCACATCCTGCCAGCATAAATAATAATAATGCAATAAAGACTAACACTGTTCTTTGCTTCAAAACATTCCACAACCTTTTCCGATCTATTCTCACTTTCTAATTTTAACGCATTATCGCTGGAAAGAGTACAACTTTATTCATAACATCGTAAATTCCTACTGGGGTAATGCGAATATACGGAAGATGGGTTGACATAAGAAACAGTAACGTATAAACCGGGTCATTAAAGTAATAGCCTCGCTCTTGTAAGATCGTTTTAAGACCCTTTTCTTCAACCATTAACTCTTCTAATGGTTTATCACTCATAACACCCATTAAGGTTAGAGGGAGCTCATGGATCACATCATTGCCATCAACTACAACGATTCCACCTCCCAGCTCTTTCATTCGATTGAATGCTACAATCATGCTGTTTTTATTTTTCCCAATTAATATTATATCGCCCGTTGTAGAATACGAACTCGCAAACCCATCGACTGAATTTGAGAAGCCTTTTAAAATTGTATTAATGCGCCACTCTCCATATCGGTCCACTAGCATTAGGAAACATTCATCATGATTCTTCGATAACTCATCGACTGAGGCATCGACTGACACGGAATATGGCTTAATGATAACTTCATTCTCCATTTTCATGCCTAAAGGCATTGAAAATTGTAGGTCATCGATTGTTAATTCCCAATCTAATTGTAATGGCTTCAAATCATGTTTTTCCCATGGAAAGGAAGGATAGGAGTCCACTTGCTTATCATCATGTCGTTTTATCCATTGGCCTTTCGCTAACACACCAATTGGAGTAGGTTCATTTTTATTTGCTAAAATATTAATATTCGCTACACGTCCTGTCGCAATCGATCCATGCAAGTGCTCTATTTTATAATGCTTGGCAATATTAATCGTTGCCATGTTGTACGCATCTATAACAGGAATTTGTTTGTCTATTGCAATTCGAATCAATTCATTCATCACACCCTTTTCATAAAATGAAGGAGGTGATCCATCTGTTGTTAAAATTATATTATCATAATACTCTATACCGAGTTCGTTAAGACCATCTAACAAATCAGGCAAATCAGGACGAATGGAGGAATACCGCAACGATGTTGTGTATCCATGATATAGACGATTCCATATTTCCTCCTTCTTCATGGCTTCATGATCACAATCCGCTCCTAAAAGCATCATTTTCACTAGCGTACGCTCACTTGCTCCCGGAAAGTGTCCTTCGATTTGCTTGCGCATTCTTTTTGCTTCTTGAATCCAATGTAACATCAAATCATCACCATCAAGAAGCTTCGGCCAGCCTGTTAATTCACCGCCTTGTAATACACCATCATGCTCAAGCCAGGACTTAATATTGGCATGAGAAAACTTTGTCTCTTGATACTGTATCTCCGTTTGTGGGTCAAAGCGACACCACCAATACATAGAAACAGGTAAGTGATGACGAATATCACCCAAAAAAGAAAACGCTTTCTTTTTTTCTAATTGTAAAGCAAGTACCATGTTGTCATTGATAAGTGTTGTTGTACCGGTTTGCGATGCATACATAGCAAATGTGTGGGGATTATATAACTGAAATGGATGGGCATGAGGTTCAATGTAACCTGGTACAAGTGTTACACCTTGACAGTCAACCATTTCTGTATTTTTTGTATTTGTTGGCATTTGGTCACCAACGTATACAATTCTATCTTCATATATCCAAATGTTGGCCGTCATCCAACGGCGAACGAATTGATTTAAATAAGTAGCTTGTTTTAAAACAATAGATGGTGCTTTTTTCCCATCAATAACATCTATATGTTCGCGTAACTGTTTATTTTTCCAGCGATATCGTTGTTCAAGCACAGGGTTATCCTCCTTCTAAACTGCTTACAAGTATCGTATCACAATTCGTTCATTAACGCATTAAAGAGCTATAGGTATGTTAGAAAAAAATGTAAGGAGTGGGCGTAATGGTCAAACCGAATATCGGTATAGTCAATGCTCTCGTTCGAATTACATGTGGGTTTACTACCATATCGTGGGCAACAGCAAAGCTTACTCGTCAGCCTTGGCGAAGTGATTCATATTTAATGATGGCCATGCTTGGTGGTATGAAGATTGCTGAAGGTATTACGCGTTTTTGTCCTATGACGTACATGTTTGAACAGTTCAGCAAAGAACAATGTTCACAAGAACAAACAAAGCAAAAAATGCAAGGAAGCATGTATTCAACTAACTTTCCACCTGAATCATAAAAAGCGATACAATCTAAGGAACCGCGATTAAATTTTTGTATAGCGGCGATCGTTTTGAAATAAGATTAGCCCCTTGCATCATAGAGCAAGGGGCCTATACAAAGGAGCGTATAAGTATGTTTTGGGAATATCTCACTGATATGATTTTCGTTTATGCTACTCTCATCGGTAGTATTATTGCCATATTATATGTCTACATAAGAAAACGAAAAAATCAAACACGCTGAAAATCTATAGCTTTATTCGCAATATCTGTACGATAGAATAGTCCATCGGCTTTAATTTTATCTATTTCAGCATATACATTTTTTTGTGCCTCTTGAATCGTTTGGCCTGCTTTAGCAAATAGTAACACTCTTCCTCCATTGGCAATCCATTTGTCATTCTCCTGAATAGTTCCTGCATGAAAAACAAGAGCGTCGGTTTTATCAAGTCCTTGTATTTGTGATCCCTTTTCATATACATCTGGATAGCCTTTTGCGGCAAGCACAACTCCAACAATAGCCTCAGAGGACCAACGTAAGTTTGGCTCTCTTTCATCAAGTATATCGATGATATTCTCAAGCAAATCACTTTCAAGTCGCGGCAATACTACTTGTGTTTCTGGGTCCCCAAATCGTGCATTAAATTCAATAACCTTTGGTCCGTCTTTTGTAAGCATTAACCCCGCATATAAAACACCTGTAAAAGAAGCTCCTTCTTGTACAAGGGCATTAGCCGTCGGCTTGACAATCGTATCTACAGCTTCTTGAACGACTGCTTTATTTATGAGTGGAACAGGAGAGTAAGCCCCCATACCACCTGTATTTGGACCTTCATCATTGTTGTAGGCACGCTTATGATCTTGTGCAATCACCATAGGATACACTTTTTCACCATTTACGAATGCCATTAAAGAAAATTCAGGTCCCTCTAGGAATTCTTCAATAACAACACGTGTGCTTGCCTCACCAAATTTTTGATCAAGCATCATCTCTTTTAACGCTTGCTGTGCTTCATCCAATGTCATAGCTACTGTAACACCCTTACCAGCAGCTAATCCATCCGCTTTTATAACAATCGGTGCACCTTGTTCGTTCACATACTGCAGTGCGTCGTCATACGTATCGAAGGTGGCGTACATACTTGTTGGAATATTATATTTTTCCATCAAACGCTTTGCGAAGGCTTTACTTCCTTCAATTTTTGCAGCTTTTTTATTCGGTCCAAACACCTTTATTCCTGAAGCTTGAAAAACATCCACAATCCCTTGTTGAAGCGGTACCTCAGGGCCCACTATTACAAGTTCAATATGGTTTTCTTTTACAAAAGCTAATAAATCATCTGTATTTGTTTCTTCAATTGCTACTGTTTGAGCAACTACTTTCATACCATCATTACCTGGTGCAACGAAGACTCTTTGTGCCAACGGACTTTGTGACAATTTCCAGGCTAATGCATGTTCACGACCACCACGACCAATAATTAAAATGTTCAAGTTAGGCCACCTCACTTAAATGGGGTTTTTTACCGAATATTAATGCTTAAAATGTCTAAGTCCCGTGAAAACCATCGTTATGCCATATTCATCTGCTTTGACAATAGAATCATTATCTCGAATAGAGCCACCTGGCTGAATAATAGCTGTAACACCCGCACGAGCTGCCGCTTCTACTGTGTCAGCCATTGGGAAAAAGGCGTCTGAACCCATCGCACTTCCAATTGCTTTATCGCCAGCTTGCGTTATTGCAATTTGAGCAGCTCCCACACGATTCATCTGACCAGCCCCTACACCTATCGTCATGCTGTCTTTTGCTAATACAATCGCATTGGACTTTACGTGCTTCACAACCTGCCAAGCAAGGCGAAGATCCTGCCACTCCTGCTCTGTTGGTTCCCGCTTTGTCACCACTTGCACATCAGCATTTTCTAATGTGTACGCATCTTCTGTCTGAACGAGCATCCCACCGTGCACTGAAACCACTCTATTCTCTGCCTTATCATCAGCGTTCATGTCTATTTGCAGCAATCGAATATTCTTCTTACCTTGAAGCACTTGAAGTGCTTCATCTGAGAAACTTGGTGCTATGATAATTTCTAAAAAGATTTCATGAAGAGCTTGGGCTGTCTGCACATCCACTTCACGATTTAATGCGACAATCCCCCCAAATATAGAGGTGGAATCAGCTTCATAAGCGCGCAAATAAGCTTCATGAATTGTTTCTCCCACACCAACTCCACAAGGATTCATATGTTTAACAGCAACTGCTGCTGGGTTTGAGAATTCTTTTACAATTGCTAAAGCTGCATCTGCATCGTTTATATTATTATAAGATAGTTCTTTACCATGCAGCTGCGTAGCTGCCGCAATAGACACACTCGTGCTTAATGGCTTTTTATAAAATGCTGCTTGTTGATGCGGGTTCTCACCGTAACGTAAGTCTTGTTTTTTCTCATATGTAACAGTATAGCTTTCCGGAAACTCCTCACCTGATTGCGTTGTTAAAAACTCAGCAATTAACGCATCATACGCAGCCGTGTGGCGAAACACCTTTGCTGCTAAGCGACGTCTTGTTTCCACCGTTGTATCACCTGTATCCTTTAGTTCAACTAATACTTTTTCATAATCTTCTGGATCAACAACAACCGTTACAGCCTCGTGGTTTTTTGCTGCTGACCGAAGCATAGAGGGCCCACCAATATCAATATTTTCGATTGCGTCCTCAAAGCGAACATTAGGTTTTGAGATTGTCTCTTTAAACGGATACAAATTGACACAAACAACATCAATAGGTTGAATGGCATGTTCCTTAATTTGCTGCGTATGCTCTTGCTTACTGCGCATTGCTAATAATCCACCGTGAATGGCAGGATGTAATGTTTTGACACGTCCGTCAAGAATTTCAGGAAAACCAGTCACCTCAGATATACCTATTACAGTTACACCGTTTTCTTCAAGTTGTTTTTTTGTCCCACCAGTTGAAATTACTTCATAGCCAAGTGCCTGAAGCCCTTGTACAAACGGCACAAGATTTTCTTTATTTGAAACGCTGACAAGCGCACGTTTTTTCATCATCTACAACTCTCCTTTCCGAAATACCATCTGCAATGTAGCTTTATAAAAGTCATGCTCAAGCTCATGAATACGTGCCTCAATACTTTCTAACGACTCATTATCTTCAATGTTGATTGGTTTCTGTGCAATAATTGGCCCGGTATCCATTCCTTCATCAACAACATGTACTGTTATACCTGTTTGCTTTACACCAGCTCGAAATGCTTGCCCAATAGCATCCTTGCCCGGAAAGCTTGGCAGTAGCGAAGGGTGAATGTTTATAATTTTTTTAGGAAAAGCATTAAGAAGTGTTGGTCCAATTAATCGCATGTATCCTGCTAACACGATATATGATACAGCGTGTTCGTTAAGCTGTTCGATGATATCTTTTTCAAAATCAGCCTTAGTTGCATAGTTCTTTGGATTGAATATAAAAGTAGGAATTCCTAACTTTTGTGCCCGCTCAATAACGTAAGCATTAGGGTTATCACATACTAGCAATTTGATAGTTGCTAATAGCTCACTGCTAGCAGTTGCTTCTACAAGCGCTTGAAAGTTTGAACCATTGCCAGAGGCAAAGATAGCAATTGGCATTGTCATACTAAGCTGCCTCCAAACTCCATTCCACTTCCTTCTTTTATTCGCCCCATTATAAATGCATGCTCACCGGATTTTTCTAAATCAGCTAAAACACCTAACAAGTCTTGTTCATTCACTACCATAACAAGACCAATTCCCATATTAAAAATATTAAACATTTCCTTCATCGGAATAGAGCCTTTTTCCTGAATAAGATTAAATATAGCTGGGATAGGCCACGATCCCACATCAATTTCAGCACTCACACCGTCAGGCAACATGC
Organism: Bacillus sp. HMF5848; assembly: GCF_003944835.1. GTDB lineage: Bacteria > Bacillota > Bacilli > Bacillales > HMF5848 > HMF5848. The sequence goes on along the minus strand of NZ_RWIV01000001.1, from coordinate 392,396 downwards.
GGGGAATATTTTCAATAAAGCCTCCCCCTGTTATATGCGCCATCCCTTTAATAGAATATGTTTTTAATAGGTTTAAAATTGGTTTCACATAAATACGAGTAGGTGTTAGAAGCTCTTTTCCTAATGGTTTCTCTAAATCACCGTAAGTTTCATATACAGATAACTGAGCCTTTTCAAGTAGCACGCGGCGAACAAGTGAAAAACCATTGCTATGCAAACCACTCGAGCTCAACCCGACTAAGACATCCCCTGGTTTAATGGAATCGCCTGTGATAAGGTTTGGTTTATCAGCGATCCCTACTGTAAATCCCGCGAGGTCATACTCATCCTCTGGATACATACCTGGCATCTCTGCTGTTTCTCCCCCAATTAAAGCGCAGCCTGCCTGCTCACATCCATCAGCAATCCCTTTGACAATCGCTTCAATTTTTTCAGGAATTGCTTTGCCACATGCAATATAATCTAAGAAAAATATCGGCTCTGCACCTTGGACAACGATATCATTCACACACATTGCTACACAGTCTATGCCTATCGTATCGTGACTATCCATTTGAAAAGCAAGCTTTAGCTTTGTACCAACCCCATCCGTACCTGAAAGTAGAACAGGCTCTTTGAAGGAGAATTTTGATATGTCAAACATACCCGCAAAACTACCTAATCCACTTAGTACCTCAGGTCGAATGGTCCGAGCGACATGATGCTTCATGCGCTCAACCGCTTCATATCCTGCTTCAATGTCAACACCAGCCTGTTTATATGCATCAGCCATTTTTAAGAACCCCTTCAATTTTTATTCATAAATCTAGCTAACTAGCATTTCTCATGTGGTAGTAATGTATCTGGATATATCTCCGTAGGATATTTACCAGTGAAGCAAGCAACACACTGACCACAATGCTCGCCCGTCGATTTACGTCCTATACCTGAAACCATACCCTCTAAGCTTAAAAAACCTATCGAATCTGCTCCAATAATATCTTTTATTTCTTCAACAGACTTGTTAGAGGCAATCAGTTCTTCATGTGTAGATGTATCAATGCCATAAAAGCATGGGTGTTTAATTGGTGGCGAGCTTATCCGCACATGTACTTCGGTTGCGCCCGCATCGCGGAGCATTTGCACGATTCTCTTACTTGTTGTTCCACGGACGATAGAATCGTCAACCATCACAACGCGTTTGCCTTCCACCACTCCGCGTACAGGAGATAATTTCATCTTAACACCTTGCTCACGTAATGATTGAGAAGGTTGAATAAATGTCCTTCCTACATAACGATTTTTTATTAAACCAAGCTCGTACGGAATACCAGATTCCTCTGCATATCCGATAGCAGCAGATATACTTGAATCAGGTACACCTGTAATAACATCCGCGTCGATTGGGAACTCACGTGCAAGTTGCTTCCCTAAATTTTTTCGAGACTTATGAATATTGATTCCGTTGATGCTACTGTCAGGTCTTGAAAAATATATATATTCCATGCTACACATCGCCGGATTCATAGACATAGCAAAACGTTCACTATGAAGACCCCCGTTATCAATAACAAGTAACTCTCCTGGTTCTATATCACGGACATATGTGGCCCCGACAACATCAAACGCACACGTTTCAGACGCGACAACATATGCGTCACCCATTCTCCCTAAAGCTAAAGGACGTAATCCGTTTGGATCGAGTGCAACCATCATTTCTGTTTCCGTAATAATTAAAAATGCATACGCACCTTTTAACATTGTTAGCGCATTTTTTACACGGTCTTTAAGTAACGGAAATCCGCTTCTTTTAATAAGATGAGCTAACACTTCCGTATCAGAGGTCGATTGAAAGATGCTTCCTTGGCTTTCAAGCTGATGCTTTAGTGCATTGGCATTCACTAAGTTACCATTATGTGCAATCGCAAGCCCACCTGTTTGTGAGCGAAACATAAGCGGCTGGACATTTTCGATCCCCCCACCACCTGCTGTCGCATAACGGACGTGCCCGATAGCTGCCATCCCCTTAAGGTCGGAGAGTTGACCATTATTGAACACATCAACAATAAGTCCTTCCCCTTTGTACCCTTTGAGCTTCTCTCCATCCGTCACAACAATCCCAGCACCTTCTTGTCCACGGTGCTGTAGGCTATGCAAACCATAATACGTAATTTGAGGAGCATCCTTATGTCCCCATATGCCAAAAACGCCACATTCTTCGTTTAACCCTTTGAGTTCAGCAAGCATGGAATAGCTCCTTTCCAAGCAGTCGTAAGCTCCGGAACATCCACTTGTACTAAGGCATCTCCATTATCTGCATATATTTCTAGTCTATTATCTTCTGTTACAGAGCCAATTAAGCATGCATCAGACACCAGCTCATCAAATCGTTGTTTATGTTCTTGTTTCACAGACACGATAAAGCGTGATTGTGTTTCACTAAATAAGGCACTCACGGGTTCACCGCTCACCTTAACATTCGCACCTAGCCCGTTATTCGCCATGACGCACTCAGCAACGGCTACAGCAACTCCGCCTTCAGCGATATCATGCGCTGATTGCACTAAACCTTGACGAATGGCACTAAGAAGTTGTTTTTGACGCGTTACTTCAACAGCTAAATCTAGCTTTGGTGCTTTTCCGAAGATTTTACCGTTGTTTTTTAACTTTTGAAGCTCACTGCCTCCAAACTCGCAGAATGCCTCACCAATCACATAAATAGCATCACCAGCTTCTTTAAATGCTTGCGTTGTAATATGCTGAATATCCTCTATTAACCCCACCATACCAACAACAGGGGTTGGATATACAGCTACACCATTTGTTTCATTATAAAGAGATACATTCCCGCTAATGACAGGTGTTTGTAACGTACGACAGGCTTCACTGATACCGTCTACTGCTTTTTCTAGCTGCCAAAAAATCTCGGGTTTCTCTGGATTGCCAAAGTTCAAGCAATCTGTGATGGCTAACGGCTCTGCTCCTGAGCAAACAACGTTTCTAGCTGCTTCTGCCACAGCGATTTGTCCACCAACAAGCGGATCTAAGTATAAATAACGTGAATTACAATCTGTCGTCATCGCTAATGCTTTTTTCGTACCACGAATACGAACAACAGCTGCATCGCTCCCAGGCTGCACAACCGTGTTAGTACGAACCATGTAGTCGTATTGATCATACACCCATTCCTTAGATGCAATCGTCGGCTGCTTTAATAGCTCAATCAGCGTATGTTTGTAGTCAGTCACTACTGGTGCTTCCAGCGTCATAGCCTGAAACTCTTCATAATATGCTGGCTGCTTTGAAGGTTTATGATATACAGGCGCTTCTTCTGCAAGTGCATCAACAGGCACGTCTGCAATGACTTCACCTTTATGAATGAGTCGAAGTTTTTTATCATCTGTTACGCGACCTATAGCCACTGCTTCAAGATCGTACTTTTTAACAATGTCTTGAATTTCTTCTTCACGGCCTTTTTCCACAACAATGAGCATACGCTCTTGTGATTCAGACAGCATCATTTCATAGCCTGTCATGTTCGTTTCTCGTTGAGGCACAAGGTCAAGATTCATCTCGATACCTGACCCCGCTTTGCTTGCCATTTCTGCACTAGAACTCGTTAAGCCTGCTGCGCCCATATCTTGAATACCAACAAGAGCATCACACTTTACTAGCTCTAAGCATGCTTCAAGTAAAAGCTTTTCCATAAATGGATCCCCCACTTGAACCGCTGGACGCTTTGCTTCAGACGCCTCGGATAACTCTTCTGATGCGAATGTTGCACCGTGAATTCCATCACGACCTGTTTTCGCCCCAATGTACATGACAGTATTGCCTACGCCTTTCGCCTGGCCTTTCTTTATATCTTCATGATTAATAATTCCGACACACATAGCATTCACTAACGGATTTCCCTCATACGCTGGATCAAACTGCACCTCGCCACCAACAGTCGGAATGCCAATACAATTTCCATATCCAGCAATCCCTGCAACAACCTCTTTAAACAAGTATTTCACTCGTGAATTCGTTAATTCACCAAACCGTAACGAGTTAAGTAATGCTACTGGACGCGCGCCCATTGAAAACACATCACGAATAATGCCACCGACACCAGTTGCTGCCCCTTGGTAAGGTTCAATCGCTGATGGATGGTTATGACTTTCAATTTTGAACACGACAGCTTGCCCGTCCCCTATATCTACGATACCGGCACCCTCGCCTGGTCCTTGTAATACTTTCTCTCCCGATGTTGGGAATTTACGTAACACTGGTTTGGAGTTTTTATAGCTACAGTGCTCAGACCACATAACCGAAAACAAGCCTGTTTCTGTGTAATTTGGGAGTCTGCCAAGAATGTTTTCAATCATGGCAAATTCAGCATCTGTTAAACCAAGTTCTTGGTATATCTTCTCATCTTTAATTTGTTGTGATGCTGGTTCAAGCAATAACGCCATGATTAATCTCCCTCCAATTTTTCACAATGGATTTAAACAGCTTTAAGCCATCAGCACTTCCAAGTAAAGAGTCAACGGCTCTTTCCGGGTGCGGCATCATGCCTAATACGTTGCCTCTTTCGTTCATAATACCGGCAATATTGTCTATGCTCCCATTTGGATTGTTGCCATCATATCGAAATACAATTTGATTGTTTTCTTGTAATCTATGAAGTGTCTTTTTATCACAGTAATAGTTTCCTTCTCCATGCGCGATTGGAATTTGGATTTTTTCCTGTTTGTTATAAGCATTTGTAAACATTGTCTCATGATTATCAACTGACAGCGTTACTGTACGACATATAAATTTTAAATCCTTATTTCTTAGCATCGCGCCTGGTAGTAAGCCCGTCTCTAGTAAAATTTGAAATCCATTACACACACCTAACACAGGTTTGCCTTCATCAGCCGCTTTTTTTATAGCAGACATAATGTTTGAGAAATGAGCAATGGCTCCCGTACGCAAATAATCACCATATGAAAACCCACCCGGAAGTAAGATTCCATCAAAGCCATCAAGGTTTGCTTGATCATGCCATACATACTCCACTTGCTCACCTAGCTCATCTTGAATTGCGTGAAACATATCGACATCACAATTAGAGCCTGGAAACACAATCACAGCAAACTTCATTGAGGAACTACCTCCTCAATTTCAAATCGGTAATCTTCCATAACAGGATTTGCTAGTAGCTTATCACAAACCTCTTTCACGACATCTTCTACAGCGCGGTCGCTTTTTGCAACAGTAAGCTCCATATACTTTCCGATACGAACATCCTCGATTGAACTATACCCCAAACTATTTAGCGAGTGAACAACCGCACTCCCTTGTGGATCAAGAACGCTTTCTCTTAATGTTACATACACCTTTACTTTGTACATGCACTGTTGCCTCCTAATCGTTGTAATACCTTCTCATAAGCATCTGTTAAGCTTCCTAAATCACGGCGAAAGACGTCTTTATCAAACTTTTCATTCGTTTGCAAATCCCATAAACGACAAGTATCTGGAGAAATCTCATCTGCTAAAATAAGTGTTCCATTAGATAATCTCCCGAATTCAAGCTTAAAATCTACTAATCTTACATCACAGCTTAAAAAGTAATCTTTTAAAATATTATTTACTTGCAAAGCCATCTCCTTTAGCTGTGAAACCTCTTCAGCTGTTGCGACCTCAAGTAGATCAATGTGATCCTCTGTAATAATTGGGTCACCTAAATCGTCATCTTTTAAGTAAAACTCTACAAGAGGCTTTTTCATCTGCAGACCTTCAGTGAGACCTAATCTTTTTGCCATACTTCCTGCTACGATATTTCGCACTACAACTTCTAATGGTACAATCTCGACTTTTTCAACTAACTGTTCCGTATTTGATATTTTTTTAATAAAATGACTGTTTAAACCTGCATCTTTTAGGATAGTGAACAGTTTCGATGAAATCTCGTTATTCAGTCTACCTTTGCCTGCGATAATTGCCTTTTTCTCCCCATTAAAAGCAGTAGCGCTATCCTTGTACTCGACCCACACAATATTGTCAGCATTTGTCTTGAAAAGTTTTTTAGCCTTGCCTTCATACAACAATTGCAATTTTTCCACTGCTTGTTGACCCCCCGTTTTTAAGAACTCCTATCAAGAACGATTTCTTCAGCTACACACTACATGTGCTGCGTTATTTAAGACAACTCTAAACGATCAAAAATATAATCAACCTGCTTTAAGTGATAGCTATAATCAAAGCAGTTAGCTAACTCATCAGTCGATAGATGCGTCGTAATCACTTCATCCTTTTCTAGTAAAGATCGGAATGGGACTTGTGTTTCCCACGCTTCCATTGCTTTTGGTTGTACAGTGTCATATGCTTCTTCGCGTGGCATTCCTTTATCTATTAAAGCAAGCAACACACGTTGCGAATAGATAAGACCAAGTGTACGATCCATATTACGTTTCATGTTATCTGGGAAAACAGTTAAGTTTTTAACAATGTTAGCAAATCTGTTAAGCATATAGTTAAGAGCAATCGTTGCATCAGGTATGATAATTCTTTCAGCAGAAGAATGAGAAATATCACGCTCATGCCAAAGTGGTACATTTTCATAAGCTGTTTGCATGTAGCCTCGAATTACGCGTGCCAACCCTGTCATATTTTCTGAACCTATCGGATTACGCTTATGTGGCATCGCTGATGAGCCCTTTTGACCTTTAGCGAAGAACTCTTCCACTTCACGTGTTTCACTTTTCTGTAGGCCACGTATCTCGACAGCAAATTTCTCAATAGATGTAGCAATCAGTGCGAGAGTTGACATATAGTGAGCATGACGATCACGCTGCAGAGTCTGTGTTGAAATAGGGGCTGCTTCAAGTCCAAGCTGTTCACACACATATTGCTCAACAAATGGATCGATATTTGCATACGTTCCAACAGCACCCGAAATTTTACCGACGCGTACGCTGTCAGCAGCTTGGCGGAATCTTTCTAGATTACGCTTCATCTCTTCATACCAAAGCGCCATCTTTAACCCAAATGTAGTTGGTTCCGCATGCACACCATGTGTGCGCCCCATCATAACTGTATACTTATGCTCCTGTGCTTTTTCTTTTAATACCTCAACAAAACGCTCAATATCCTTTTCTAAAATATTGTTTGCCTGCTTAATTAAATAGGAAAGTGCGGTATCAACAACATCGGTGCTCGTTAATCCATAATGTACCCATTTACGTTCTTCACCTAATGTTTCCGAAACAGCTCTTGTAAAAGCCACCACATCATGACGTGTTTCTTCTTCGATCTCTTTAATGCGATTTACATCAAAGCTAGCATGTTCACGCAGCTTTTTAACATCATCTTCAGGTATCGCACCAAGCTTAGCCCACGCTTCACATGCTAAAATTTCAACCTCAAGCCAAGCGTTAAAGCGATTTTCCTCCGTCCATATGGCACCCATCTCTGGTCTCGTATATCTTTCAATCATATTTTATATCCTCCATTCAGTACGTGCTTCCCATATAGGTAAGCCATCAAGCTGTTTTTCTGCGTCATCAGTGGTATTTGCTAACCGCGTGATGTGCCCCATTTTTCTGTTTTGCTTTGCTTCTTTCTTTCCATACAAGTGCAATTTACTATTTGATAGCAATGATACATTTTCAAGCAGAGGCGGTATATGCTGCCCTAAAATATTCACCATCACTGCTGGCCTTAACAATGTTGTACGACCTAGTGGTAGGTTGCATATAGCACGAATGTGCTGATCAAATTGAGATGTTTCACAGGCATCTATTGTATAGTGACCTGAATTGTGGGGGCGTGGTGCCAACTCATTGACAAGAACGTTACCATCTGACGTAACAAACATCTCAACCGCTAATGTTCCAACGAGCGAAAAATTACCCGCTATTTTCCGGGCCACGTTTTCTGCTTTTTGGATTACTTCTATCGGTACCCGTGCCGGTACAATAGACTTATGTAGTATATTATTTATGTGAATGTTTTCAGCAACTGGGAACGTGCAGATTTCACCACTTACACTTCTTACTACAATCACAGATAACTCTAATTGGAACGGTATCCATGATTCTAGCACACAGCTACCATATTGTAACAATGCGCTAGCACTATGATAGTCTTCTAATGAGCGTATAACAAACTGCCCTTTCCCATCATAACCACCTCGGCATGTCTTTAATACACAAGGCACGCCTATTTCCTGAATCGCTGAAACGAGCTGCTCCTCACTATTAACCAACTTATATGGTGCGGTCGGTATATTCATTCCCTGCAAAGCTTTTTTCTCATCTCCACGATCCTGCGTTACTTTAAGTAACGCACTTCCTTGTGGCAAATAGGCATACTGCTCCAGCCATGTTAACGCCTCGTAATCTATGTTCTCAAATTCATATGTAATAACATCACTAACAGAGGCTAGCTCTTTAATAGCTTCTAAGTCATTGAAAGATGCTGTAAATTCATAATCAGCAATTTGTCCACATGGACTATTAGGAGTTGGGTCCAAAACCGCTATGCAGTACCCCTTTTCTCTAGCGGCAATAGCCATCATCCTTCCTAGCTGTCCACCACCTATAATACCAATTGTTTGTCCCGGTACAATGATGCTAGACAAGTTTATCACTACTTTCTATGACAGATTCTGATATAACTATTCTTCTCTTTTCTAGACGTTCGGCTAGTACCTCATCATACATGCTGAGCATTTGCACAGCCAGTAAACCCGCGTTAGTTGCTCCTGCCTTTCCAATAGCTACAGTAGCCACTGGGACACCTCCAGGCATTTGCACTATCGATAACAAAGAATCTAATCCATTTAGGGCTCTTGATTGAACCGGTATCCCTATGACAGGTAACGTCGTTTTCGCAGCAACCATTCCAGGTAAGTGCGCCGCACCTCCAGCCCCAGCTATAATAATTTTTATGCCACGTTCCCTAGCTGTTTCTGCATAGTGAAACATGAGATCAGGTGTACGATGCGCCGATACTACTTTTTTTTCATAAGACACATGTAACTCATCAAGTATGTCACAACAATGCTTCATTGTATCCCAATCTGATATACTTCCCATAATTACGCCAATTACTGGTTTGTCAGCCATGGTACACCCCATTTTTATAACATTTTTCAAACAAAAAAAGCCTGGTAGTTGCGCATTCTAAAAGAGAAAGCAACCTGCCAGACATTCTGTGACAAGAATAACAACGGAAGTAATTCTTCCGCTATACTTTCCCTCATAGTCCAACGATTTACGGTCATCGGGTAGAAACTTATGGGCCATATTCCCAAGATTATATGAGGTGTTATAAGTTATGTATTATTCATAGTAATAAAACTTAGAAATTGAGTTTCTACGTCCATAAATAAAAACTCCATTTGCAGGAGTTCCTTTTCATTTAAGACCATCTTAACAAATTCCCACTTGTATCGTCAATGAAAATCGAACGTTATATTGATATGTAAAATATAATGTTCGTATTTATCACTTTTGAATCTTACCTTCAAATTTAATTATTCTACCGCATGGTACGATTTGTTTTTGACCGTCTTCCACAATTTCTTGAAAAATGGGCTCCTCAATTCGACGTACTGGACTATAGCCTTCTTTCATCATTCGCGCCAAACATTGCTCTATTGTTTCTAATTCTTCTACAATGAACATTTTTTTAGCCTTCACTTTTATTTAGCCTACCTTTACGAACAGCTTTTACCCAGAATCCACCGTATATTGTTTTTGGTTCATAAGCGATTATAAATGCTTTTGGATCCAGCTCTTTAATTGTATGGTATAGCTTTAGCTCATACTTTCTTGGTGTGAGTATCTGAAGCGCCATTCGGTTGCCTTCAAGACCCTGAGCTTGCCAGCTTGTTACACCATACCCTTTATCGCGTAGTTCATTTGGTAAATCTTTATCATACTCTTTTGTTATAACATTAACAGTTATGTAACCGAGTGCTAGTTTTTCCTCTATTTTCATACCAACGATTACACCTAAACCATAACCAACAGCATAGGCCACTAGGTTTTGTATTTGATTTAAATTTTCTAGTACTAAACCTAACCCTACCACATAGATAACAACTTCTATCATACTGATAGCAGCTGCTACATATCGTCTTCCTTTCAGAGTTAAGATCATACGAATTGTAAAAAACGAAACGTACACAACATTAATTAACAAAATAATGATGACCATGACTATACTTGATGATAACAATGTATTGAAACCTCCTTTTTAATATAATAACCGATTTTCCCTCAATACAAAGCCTTTAAACAAAAAAAGATGCAATCATTATACATAGTGGTACTCCATTTGGACAAAAATGAAAGTAGACAAAAAGGAGGCTAGATGAATGGCAAAACAAAAATTAACTCCCGTTTTTATCATATCTGTTATTGTCGCAACCGCCTTTATTGTTTGGGGGGTAATTCCAAAGAATATTTTACCTACGGCAAATCTTGCTAATGTAACAACGAAGTTACAAGGTGCAATAATTGATAAATTTGGTTGGTTTTATTTACTATCTGCAACAGGTTTTCTAGTTTTTGTACTGGTTTTGGTATTTACCAAATACGGTAACATTCGTCTTGGTAAAGATTCTGATAGACCGGATTATACGTATTTATCATGGTTCGCCATGTTATTCAGTGCAGGAATGGGAATCGGCCTCGTTTTCTGGGGAGTATCTGAACCGATGTATCATTACTTTGATCCACCAGTTGGCGAAGGTGAAACCGCAGAGGCCGCACGTGCCGCACTTCGCTATTCTTTTTTTCATTGGGGATTACACCCATGGGCGATATACGCTGTTATAGCATTAGCTTTAGCATATTTTCAGTTTAGAAAAGGCGCACCTGGTGTCATAAGCTCTATATTAAGACCAGTTCTTGGTGATAGGGTAGATGGAGGTGTTGGTGTAATAGTAAATTTTGTCGCTGTATTTGCAACCATTTTTGGTGTTGCAACCTCTCTAGGTCTTGGAGCGATACAAATTAGCGGTGGTATGTCGTATCTATTTCCTAACATCACAAACAGTATAACAACACAGCTAGTTATTATCTTAATTGTTACAATTCTTTACATGCTCTCGGCTCAAACTGGCTTAAATAAGGGTATTAAAATACTAAGTAATCTCAATGTAGTTCTAGCTTTTCTTTTAGTGTTATTTCTCTTATTTGCCGGACCAACTAATTTTATTATGGACGTATTCACGCTTACCATAGGGAACTATTTGCAAAACCTTCCTTCTATGAGCTTTAAGCTTAGCCCTTTTGAAGAGAATAATTGGGTACAAGCTTGGACAATTTTTTATTGGGCATGGTGGATTGCTTGGGCACCTTTTGTTGGCACGTTCATTGCTCGAATTTCTAAAGGAAGAACAATTCGTGAATTTATTATCGGTGTTTTATTAGTTCCTACTGTATTCGGAGGATTATGGTTTTCGGTATTCGGAGGTTCTGCTATATATCTACAAAGAAATGAAGGCGTAGACATAATGGGAGTCATCACTAACGAAGGAATGGAGTTAGCACTGTTTTCCGTACTGGAAAACTATCCGCTCGGTCTTATTATGTCAGGATTAGCCATTTTTTTAATCACAACTTTTTTCGTTACATCTGCAGATTCGGCTACTTTTGTACTTGGAATGCAAACTACAAATGGAAACCTACATCCACCAAACTCAATTAAATTTGTTTGGGGACTTATTCAATCCTCGGCTGCAGCTATATTGCTATGGACTGGTGGCTTAGGTGCCTTACAAACGGCGTCTATTATTGCAGCATTCCCATTTACATTTATTATGATTTTAATGGTATTTTCTCTGATTAAATCCCTACAAGGAGAAAAATTTGTAAAAGTAAAAACTGTACCAGATGATAGTCGCTTAAAAGAACAACCAGATTAAGCTTGAACTTGTTGTCCCCTCTTATCACTGAGAGGGGATTTTCATAACTCGTATTTCGGCGGACATCTTTGTATTTTCTAGTTTGCATGGGCAACAACCAAGCCGTCCTTTCATAGCATGTAGAAACGACATGTAATGGCAGGTGGTAGTAATGAACAATTTTTTTAATCGATTTCCGCAAATGAAACATATGCAAAATCTCCGAAATGTAGAAACCTGGAAAGATCAATGGGGTGACATGCTAGGAGAAGACTTTTGGGGAAATTTTGAACCTTTATTCCAAGAAAGTCATACTCAATATAACTTATATAAGAAAGAAAATGAATTATTAGTTGTCGTCAGCATTCCGGGTCTTACAAAGCTTGAGGATCTTGATGTGTATATCGATTATAAGACTATTGAATTAACAGGTCATATTAACCTAAAGTTTAAAGGTTTTGAAATTGTAGATGAAAACATATATCAAGGAAAGTTTCAAAAGTCATTAAACCTTCCTTTTCCAGTTCG